>CAYIWL010000028.1:0-10394 GCA_964367085.1 Candidatus Woesearchaeota archaeon | reverse complement strand
TCAATCTTTAGCCCAATTATTCTTTAAACTAATAAGCGTCTTTCTCTTTATTGTAAAATTCTAAGAAAAATTCTTTAAACTGTTGTGCCATTTCATGATTTGTTATCTTAACAGCAAACGGATTATCGCCCCAATGAACAAAAATAACAGTGTCTCTAAAAATCACAATTCCTTGGGGGAAATGAAAATTAGTATATCGCACATTTGCCTTTTTTAGTAATTCTTTTGTATAGTTTTTCTCGTAAATTGGCTTGACCTTTTCATTAACCAAAACTTTTACCTTAAGTCCTTTATCCCTTCTCCTTAGATTATATGTTTGATAGAAATTAACTATTTCTTTATCATCATGGGGTTCAATTAGAGAAAAACTTAGATAATCTTCTTTTGGTTTTCCATCCTTGATCATATTTAGGAGAGCTGAGAACATAGCTTTTTTACCTAAAAACATCTCAGTTGAATAGTTGCTTTTACCTCTTTGTTGTTTATTTTTTAATTCTGGTAAAATATCCAAAAATTTTTTCTTTTTATTTTCTATGAAATCCAACATATTTTCTGGGTCTGTAGCTTGATATCTATTATCTTTACCAACTTTCACATAGGTTATTATCCCCTTTTCTAATAATGTCTTAATAACTCTATGGACAACAGAGCTTTGAAGCCCAGATTTTTGTATTAAAGGTCCAGAAGTTGAAGGTCCGATCTCTAAAAGAGAAAGGTAAATTTTTATTTCAGCTTTTGAAAGCCCAATGTTTTCTAATATTTGCTCGTCCATAGAAATATGGATACATTTTTGGTTTATAATACTTTTCATTCTCCTCTAAAATGAGAGGAGTATCTTTTAAATATGCACCTATTACTTACTACTTTACAATGAATAATAAAAGAACATATAAGGAAATTGTAGATGAACAGCTTGAATTAGCGAAGCAAAGGATAGGTAGGACTTTAGTACCATTAGAAGATTTATCTAGAGATCAAATCAGTGATTTAATTGGAACTTATAGAGTGGCTATAGAACCTAACTTTATTCCTTGGATGCAACGAGCTTATGAAACTGCAAAAAGTGAAGTTGCTAAAAAAGTTATCTTAAAAAATATTCAAGATGAAGTATCACAAGATCACCCTAAAATGTTGAGAGATTTTTCAACTGGTTCAGGGGTTCCATTGGACACAAGACATTATGCAAGAGTTTCTAAACCTGTTTTAGAAATGTGGAGATTATTTGGTAATGATAATGGTTTAACAAATGTGGCCATTGCTGCAACATTAGAAAACACTTCTCTTGAATTTATTCCATATTTAGCTAATCTAGGAAAGATAGCAGGTTGTACAGACTTTACATATACGGATGTTCATGGAGAAGCTGATATAGCTCATGCACAAGAGCTTTATCGTGGGCTAGTTGAAGAAATGGGAAATGCCAATGCTCCTTGGAGAACAGTTGCCACGGCAGTAGACAAGACTACCAAATTTTTAGAAGATATATTCACACCTTACTCATCTTGATAAGATCCAACCATCTATTTTTTCCTAATTCTAATTCAGGAATGGCCAATTCATAAGGATACTTATTTATTGCTTGGTGTTTCTTCATAAAATTTTAGCAGTCAATATCTTTAGTCTTCCCGATTTTAGCTAAAACTAGCTGGTGCATTCTCTTAAGAAAATCAAGCCTGTCTTCCATTTTGAAAACATCTACATATCCCTGTAACACTAGATTGAATGCAAACGGGCTTGGAATCTTAGTGTCTATCTCCTTGATTTTTATCTCCCCTTTCTCAGCTTTTATTAATATCTCTCTAGCGTGTTCAATGTCCATTAAGTCTTCAAGAACTTCTCTTCTTGCTTCTTTTAATATTGAAAAGTCATTGCTTATCCTCCTGACAGCGCTGATCAGTAGCATTGAGCTAACCTGCTGCCTTCCAACTCTTTTTCTCCTTCCTTTATACTCTCTCAAAATCATCAAGCTTCTTCCAGCGCAATGCCTGAATCTCCTTCTTAATACCTCAGTTTTTTCAAGTGCAATTTCCATTATCTTGTCAAGGTCTTTGCTTTTCAGAGAATCAAATCCTCTTTTAGCCTGCATGTTATTCTCACTTGATAAATAAAATCCATTGTCATTCACTCCAATCTCAACATCTCTCTTTCCTAATAATCCAACTAAATACGCAACAGCTCTTGATAAGACATCATTTACTCTCCTTCCGTATAAAGTATGGAACACGACAAATTTTTTATTGTAGGCATTGTAATATTCGATTAATATTTTTTTATCATTAGGAATCTCTTTTACATACTGATACATCTCGTTAAAGTAGCGGTGGATTGCCTCGGCACTATTCTTGTCAACATACAAATACTCGTCTATGAAATCAATTATCTCCTTTTTACTTCTGCCTTTAGCAAACTTCTCTTCCATTAATCTTCTGAATTTTCCAATCTCCATAGCAAGATCAAAGCTCAAAGGCAGCATCTCTGAAAACCAGCTTGGAATTGTAGGTGTACGATCAGCAGTGGATTTAACTTGAGCAACCATCCCCCTAGCAAACTGAAATTCATATCTCTCTCCGCCTAAAACAAAAACATCTCTCGACTTTAGCCTTTCAAGAAAACCCTCGTCTATGTGCCCTATTATCTGCTCTCCGACTTTTACAGTTATATGTGTTTCATCAGGAATCGTTCCAATATTAGTCATGTATATTATCCTGCTCAATTTTCCTTTTCTTCCAATAATTCCTGTTTCTTTGTCCCACCAGATTTTTGCGTAAACATGCCTGTCCTCTAAACTTGTAAATTCTCCTGACAAATAATCTAATACAGAATCAAAATCTTTTTTATCAAGGTCTTTATAGCAGTAGCTTCTTTTAACTAGTTTGAACAAATTGTCATAACTTATCCTGTCAGCAATTGCAATGCCATATATTTGCTGTGCAAGAACGTCAAGGCAATTTTTTGGAATGTGAATTGTATCTATCTTTCTTTCAATCGCACTTTTCAACATCACGCTGCATTCGATTAAATCATCTCTATCAAGAACAATGATTCTTCCTTTAGAAGTCTCATGCAGTTTATGCCCGCTTCTTCCAATTCTTTGCAAACATCTAGCAACGCTTTTTGGACTTCCGAGTAAAATTACTAAATCAATAAAACCGATATCGATTCCAAGCTCGAGCGAAGTGGAGCAGGCAATTACTTTCAATTCTCCTTTTCTTAATCTGTTTTCCAGATTCAACCTACTTTCCTTGCTCAAACTTCCATGATGAGCTCCAATATTATCACTATACTTTTTTGGAAATCTTTCTTTAAGATGGTGGACAACCCTTTCAGTAGCTGCTCGCGTGTTTGTAAATATCAAAGTGGTTTTATGCTCCTGTACTAAATTATCAATAAGCTCATACGTCGCCGTTGATTGCTCTTCATAGCTTGTATTAATCAAGTCTTTAACAGGGCTTAGAACTTTAAGATCCATCTTTTTTATGAACTGGACGTCAGCGATCTTGCAATCATTTCCAACCCCAACAAGGTATTTTGCAATCTCATCCAGAGGAGAAACAGTCGCACTCAACCCAATCCTGCAGAAATCGTTTCCAATTAATTCTCTTAATCTTTCAATTGATAAGGAAAGGTGAACTCCTCTTTTGTTTTCAGCAAGTGCATGAATTTCGTCAACGATGCAATACTTCACATCTCTCAAATATTCTCTAAATTTTGGCGTGGTTAAAACAATGGCTAAAGACTCAGGTGTTGTAACGAGTATGTTAGGGACATTTCTCGCCATTTTCGCCCTCTCACTTGCAGAAGTATCTCCTGTCCTCAACCCTACTCTAATGTTCAATTCTTTTCCATGTTTTTTAGCAATTTCATTAATCTCCTCTAGCGGGGTAGTGAGGTTTACAAAAATATCATTAGATAATGCCTTTAAGGGAGAAGTATATACTGCATAGATTTTGTCTTCTAATTTGTCCATTAAGTCTAAGGTTGCTAGTTCATTTAATATTGAAAGGAAGCAGGTAAGCGTTTTAGTCGAACCAGTCGGCGCACTTACAAGAATATTATTTCCCTGATGAATCTCCAAAACCCCATAAAGCTGTGGCAGTGAAAATTCCTTGAATTTGGAAAAAAACCACTCTCTAACAAAAGGATGCAAAATCGCTTCTACTTCCTTTGCCGCATGCGGCTCTTTCATTGCTTTTATCACTTTTATCCTCAGAACCCTTTTATTTTAGACTGTAAAATTATCTTTAAAAGCCTTATGACTATATGGCGAGGGTGTCAGGTGAAAATAAGGATAAGATTTATAAAGAATTATCTTTCCTATAGATTTTTGTGATATCATTAAATTATCCGGATTCATGTTTATTCTTTGGAGTGTTTTCTGGTGTGAAGCCTAGATTAAAAAGGCAGAGAGAATTATCTGGAGCTTATTTTTATGGTATCAATAAAGAACACGAAGATTTGGTCTCTACGTTAACACTGGGGGAAGTTATGATGGGCTTATCAGAGATACCCGGAGAGGAAAACAAGAAATTATCTTTTCTGAATATGGGAGATTTATGGAAGCAGATGGAAGTAACCTCTCCACAGTTTGAAGATTGTAAACTTGCTTTGGAATTAAAAGAAATAGACTATAACTTAGAGCCTGCAGATGCATTACATCTCGCCATGGCAATTAACAAGAAGGCAAATTTTTTTATAACACTTGGAGAGCGAAATCTTGCTAGCAATCCAAAAATTGAAGAATTCTGTAAAACAAGAGGGTTAAAAATCAGAGTTCTATAAGGAAACTATTTTATGTTCTTTTCGAATCTTTGCCAAAAGCTGAGCACCACTAATAGGAATTTCTATATGATCTATATCCTTGAACTTGTTTCTTACTTTTTCCATGGTTTCAGGAGAAGTATCAACAGGATATACTTTTCCATTAAATCCCTTGTTTTTTTCTTTTTGCATATTAATTGTATTGTGCTATGGTGTTTTTAAAAGTATCGGAATTGCAAACGCATGGAACTTGTAAATGTAAGTTTTACGGAGCTTGATTACTCTTTCTTTGAGATAAACATGTGTGTCAGGTGAAATCGGTCTTTTTCTACTGAGGATTGAAATATAGCGGAGAATCTGAAAGATTTTGAATTCAGAATTCTAGCATTTCAATATTAATTATAAAGTAGTGAAATAAACCAAAAGATTTATAAACTCTATAATTATGATCCTCTTAATGACATTAAAAAAACTATTATTAAGAAGACCAGGAAATATTCAAGAATTTTTAGATGAAGCGAGAGGTAAAGATCAAAATAAATTAAAATTAGAAGTTGAAGTTCTTAGAAAACCATTAGAGGATGATCTAGGAGTTCCTCCAAGCGATATGGACATACTTGGAGAATATAAAGGCAGAATTTGGTTATCTTATGGCTCAGATCCAAAAAGACGGGAAAGATTTATGGCAGCTAAAGTTAGTAATACAAATGGTTTTATAGAATATACTGCTTCCAATCCTGAAACTGGGTCTGAAAGGCATGTTGGTTTTGAAGAGAGATTATTCAGTGCAAGAGATAATATCCTAACTATTGTTAAAACTTCTGGGTTTGAAGCGGAAGATGCTACGGATTATACACTTGATGTTTATTCCACATTACATAGGATATAGGATTCCATAAATGGTCCTTAATATTATCTGTCTGTTTTTTTATAAGCAAGCCTAAATTGTTTCTTTTGGACACGATTTTCTTTCTGAAAGAAAAGTGTGATAGCGAAGCGCTTAAACTCCAACAATTATACCCAAGAACAATAACATTTAAAACCTTAATTCCTTTCTTTTTGTAGTAAAGATGGGGCAAGAAGAGGTAAAGAAAGAGTTGAAGAAATCTGGCTCGTGGTTATTAAGTAATGAGATAGCCAAAGCAACAGGTCAGTCTCTAAAATCCATCCAATCATCTTTAAGAAGATTAGTCAAGTGGGGCGAGGTAAAGAAAGAGCCTGCTTCAAGAGTTATCCAGGATCCAAATAGACTAAAGGAAAAGAGCTTTGCAGGATATGCCTACAAGATAAAGGATTTCAAAACTTTAGATGATTTCAAGCTAAAAGACAAAACTGTTCTTTTAAGGCTGGATTTAGATTCCCAATTGCATCCAGAATTCATTCCTTCAGATCATTTCTCCCATCATCTTCCAACGATTCTAGAGCTAATAGAAAAACTGGCTAAGATAGTAATCCTCACTCATCAATCTTCAAAAAATGAAAAAAATCTTCCAGCATTAGATTTACATGCATCTCATCTCTCGCAAAAGCTGAACAAGGAGGTTAATTACATTGATGATTTAACAGGAGAAACAGCTCAAAACAAAATAAAATCTTTGAATCCAGGAGAAATAATTATTTTAAAAAATTTATTCTCTGAAAAAGATGAGACAAAAACAAAACTTAAGAAGCAGAAAAAAACAAAGCTAGTTAAAACCCTTTCAGCAGTTGCAGATTACTACATAAACGACTCTTTTTCTCTGGCGCATCTTTCCTACACTTCATTAACAGGATTCCCGCAAGCAATGCCCTCTTGTCTCGGAAGGTTTTTTGAAAAAGAAATTGAAGCTGCAAATCATCTGCTAAACCCAATAAAGCCATGCTTATACATTCTCGGAGGAGACAAGCCTCTTGAGTTAATTCCTTTAATAAAATCCTCGTTGGAAAAAAATCGAGTTAATACCGTTCTCACTTCCGGTTTTGTGGCTCACCTTCTCCATCTAGCTCAGGGAAAAAAATTAGGCGGTCAGGAAGAGGAATTTAAAAAATTAAAGATAAAGATTTCTTCCGATGTTAAAAAACTTATGGGCTATGAAAATATTATCCTGCCAAAGGACTACAAGACTTCGACAATGGGAGTGTCTGAAAAAATCTCATTGCATCACCTCCCGGTATATCAGCACTTATATGAAATTGGTCCGGAGAGCCTAGCAGATTACTTGGAATTAATAAGGAATGCAAAAACAATAGTGATAAAAGGTCCGCTTGGAAAAGTAGAAGACGGGAATTTTCAGGAAGCAACAAAAACAGTGCTAGAAGAAATTGAAAAGTCAAGTGCTTTCACATTCGTAATCGGAAGCTCGACAGTGGATTGTTTCAAGCAGTTTAACATCCCAATCAAAAATATCAAGCATCTCTCAAAAAATACACAACCTCTACTAACTTATCTCACAGAAGAAAAGCTTCCGACAGTAGAAGTGCTCAGGATGAAATAAATTTGGATGGAAACACTACAAACAATTGGAGTAGTATTTGCAATAATAGGAACCTTTATAGGATTAAACCTGTTTCTAATCAATATGACTAATGACGTAGCAGATATAATCTTCGGAAACATTTTTCTACTTGTGGCAGGATATTTGACTTATTTAACAATAGAAATTTATAGATTGAAGGAGGAGAGATGAAAAATTTAACTTTAGGAAAAGTTTTACCTTTTTTAATCCTGTTTATCCTTTTAGTGTTAATTTTGTTATACTTTTATCTTAAAGGACAGGGAACATGACATTAGTTGCTGGGATCGATGAAGCCGGCAGAGAGCTTTAAACTTTAAGGTTCGCCAAAAGGTCCAGTAATCGGTCCATTGATAATAGCGGGGGTTTTGATTAATGAAGAAGATTCAGCTAGATTAAAAACTCTTGGAGTAAAGGATTCAAAATTATTAGATCATAAAAAGCGAGTTGTATTGGCAAAGCAAATCCTGAAGATCATAGAGAATCACAAAATAGTTGCAATTGAGTCTGGGGAGATTGATAAGGCAGTTCATGGTCATGACGGATTGAATTTAAACTGGCTTGAAGCAAGAAAGACGGCAGAGATAATAAATTTTCTAAAGCCGGATAAAGCAATTGTGGATTGCCCTTCGCCAAACATCAGAGCATATTCAAATTATCTTAAAAAGTTCTTAAACAACCCAGACATAGAACTTGTAATTGAGCATAAAGCAGAAAAATACGAGGCAGTCGCTGCAGCTTCAATATTGGCGAAAGTAGCAAGGGAAGAAGCTGTTGAAAAAATTGAAAAAAAACTCGGGCAAAAAATTGGAACTGGATACATGTCAAACCTTCAATGCCAGAAATTCGTAAAGGAAAATTTCGATAAGCATCCTGATCTTTTCAGGAAATCATGGGTTTCATACAAAAGGGAAGTAGAAGGGAAAGAGCAGAAAAAGTTGGATGAGTATTAGCTAATTCGATAATCGTTTTTCATCAACAATGCATTGTAACGTTAAAGGGAGCTAAAATAAGTTTTAAATATAAAAGGTAGTTCAGACCTTACTTATTTTTATTTTCTGCCCACTTAATCAAAGGAAGTAATGATTCCTTTAATTTTTCGCCTTTTTGTGTAAGAAAGTATTCAACTCTTGGAGGAATTTCGCTAAATGCTTTTCTTTTTATTACTCCTTCTTTCTCTAACTCTTTTAATCTGCTGCTTAATATCTTGGCAGTAGCTCCTTCCATTCTTCCTAATAAATCATTAAATCTTAAACTTCCAAAATTTCCTATTGTTATTATTATGGAAATTGTCCACTTCTTGCTTAAATAATCTGAAACAGATTCTAAGGGCTTGGGGCAATACCCATTAATTGATTTCATCCTGCAACATTTCTCATCTGTTTGGATTTGTTTGGTTACCATTTGGAAACTTACTTATTTATATAATTCCTTTTAGTATATAAAATATACTAAGATGAAGAAGATGATTATTGTTTATACTGCAGAAGGTTGCCCTTGGTGTAAAAAAGTAAGAGAATTTTTGAAAGATAATAATGCTTCTTATAAAGAAAGAGATGTTGGGAAAGATGTAAAAGCAGCTAAAGAGATGGTAAGAAAATCAGGACATATGGGCGTGCCTGTGATAGATATCAATGGAGAGATAATCATCGGTTTCGATGAAGAAAAATTAAAAGAGGCCTTGAAATTGTGATGGTAAAAGAAATAAACTATAAAGGAAAGAATTATTTTCAATGTAGTATATGTAAATTTTATTATGAAACAAAAGATCTCGCTCAAAAATGTGAAGATTTTTGTAAAAAGCATAATTCATGCAGCTTAGAAATAACTAAACACGCTGTTAAAATAAAGTAATAAGGAGGTAAAAATGAAAGAAGAAAACAAAAGGAGAGAACCATGTTGTGATATGGGAACTTGCCCAAGTTGCTCGTGTTGTATCTGTATATGTACAAAAGAGCTTAAGAAAATACTATCACCTGAAGCGCGAGAACTTTTAATAAAAGAGTTATCTTAAAAATAACATGGTAAAAAAGATACTTGAATCAATTTTTTTAACTTTAAGTTCAAGAAAATATGCTTTAATAGCAATTGCTTTAGCTGTGGTGATGGCCTTTATTGCTATCTTAATTCCATCTTTATTAACTCCTGGAAATACATTAAAATTGCAGTTATCTCTTTTACAGATAAGTGATATTGGTTTAATAACTCTTTTTTCTTCGTTGTTTGGTATTTCAATTGCTATGCAGATGTATGCATCTCATAAAGAAAAAATACAGGGTAAACATTTAGTAAGAAACACAGGAACAGGCCTTGTTGCAATTACAGGAACTTTATTTTCAGCTAAACTTTGTCCAATTTGTTTAGGTGCGATTTTAGGTTTTGTTGGAATTGGTGGTTCAGCAACATTATTCTTATTCTCTTATAAAACTGAGATAATGATAACAAGCATATTTATCATAATCTTTACTATTTATTTAGCAGGAAATAGAATAGGTAAAATAAAGGTCTGTGATAAATGTAAATGAAGTTATTAGATCTTACTCAACTTAATCAAATCTAACCACTTATTAATCCCTAATTCTAATTGAGGTATAGCGATTTCTGCAGGCGTCATTTTTCCTAAAGACATATGCTTTCTATTGAAATTATAATTAATCTCTAAACCTTTCATAATAGCATGAGCACTTTCTATACAACCGTGAAAACCCCTCATGGTTTTTGTTCTTTCTCTAATTGTGTTATGTAATCTCTCAATAGGATAATTAAAACCTCTCTCGTCTGCTATAACAACATTGTGGATTATCTTGCTTTTAGTTTTTGAAGAAGCATGATAAGGAGATTGCAAACTGAAAGTTTTTCTCAGAACTCTTGGATAACCTCTTAATCCGTCAGTTGTAACAATCTCAATTTGTTCTCCTGTCTTGAATTTAGCCCTTTTCATAACTTTAATCAAATTATTATTAGTTCTACTTCTCATGTATTCTCCTGCCACCATAAATTTAGTTTCAACATCAAAAGTATCAACAAACCAATTCTGTTCTTTTCCTTTATGATATTTGCTTTTTCTTCTATAATATTCCATTTCATCGCTTTGCATTTCTTTTCCACATTTTATTGGAATATTATCAACTAAATTTCCAACCA
>CAYIWL010000027.1:0-10428 GCA_964367085.1 Candidatus Woesearchaeota archaeon | reverse complement strand
GCCCTCCTCTTGAACATTTTAGTTATAGGATTAACAAAATCCATTTCAGTTGTAAGCAATAAAAACTCAGCACCTCCAGACTCAGAAAATATCTCCATAATTCTTTCTTCTTCTCTTTTAACATAGCTTTCATATGCATGTTTTATCGCAGCGGGATTAACAATTTTCTTCCTATCGTCTTCAGGACTTTCCAATACAATTTCACTATACTCATCAGGCAATAACCTATCTCTAACATCTCTTACCATAATTCCAATAACATCAAGTTTTCTGCAAGCAACTCTCAAAGCTTTTATCCAGTCATCTCCTTTTAATCCAATAAAGTCAGACACAATAAAAAATAAGCTTCCTCTCGGCAAAACCTCAGTATAATATTTAATTGGCTTCGCAAGTTCAAACCCGTTTTCATACAAATTTAAGTCTACAAGATTATTTAGTATGTTATAATATTGTTTGTCTCCGCTGGCAGGCAGAAAGTTTCTCACAAGGGTTTTATTAAACATCCCCAATCCAACTGAATCAGAAGAATGGATGATTGCAAAGCTCATACTCGCAACCAACTCGGCTGCATACTGCGCTTTGATTTTATTTCTAGTGCCAAATAGCATAGTACTGCTTGCATCCAATAAAAAAAACACGCTCAAATTCCTTTCTTCGATATATTCTCTCACAAGAAGGTCATTTGCTCTGCTGCTCGCCTTCCAATCAATCCGACTAGCATCATCCTCGGGAGAATATTTTCTAAACCCATAGAATTCAAGTCCACTTCCCTTAAAAGCGGTCTGATAGTTTCCCGCAAGATTAGACCTAAACATCTTCTTGGTTGAAATATCCAAACGATTAGCCAAGTTTTGAATATCCAGTTTTAATTTATTCATTTTAAATCTAAGGAGTAGGAACCTTCATTAATATCTCGGAGACGATGCCATCAGTCTTGATGTTTTCAGCCTGCCCCTCATAGTTCAATATTATCCTATGCCTCAAAACATCATGTGCAACATTCTTCACATTTTTTGGAGTGACATAATTCTTGCCTTCAAGGATAGCATCAGCTTTCGCAGCAATATATAATCCAATGCTCGCTCTAGGACTTCCGCCATATGCAATGTATTTAGTATTCTTCAGTTTGTACTTCTCAGAAAACCTTGTAGCATCAACGAGTCTTACAATATATTTTTCAACTTCAGGGCTGACATAAATCCTCTTAACTACCTCCTGCATTTTGATTATTTCTTTCGTAGATACAACCGACTTAATCTTAAAATCATCAAAAGAACTTATAGTAATATTTTTCTGCAGTATTTCTTGTTCTTCGTCAATTTTAGGATAGTCTATATATAGTTTGAATAAGAATCTATCCATCTGCGCTTCAGGAAGGGGAAATATCGCCGTACTTTCAATTGGGTTTTGTGTGGCAAGAACAAAAAAAGGCTCATCAATTATAAACGTTTTATTTCCAATTGTAACTTGTTTTTCCTGCATAGCCTCAAGCAAAGCACTTTGCACCTTGGCAGGGGATCTATTGATTTCATCAGCAAGTAAAAAGTTGGTGAAAACAGGCCCTTTCACGACGTAAAATCCTTTTGACTTATCATATGCAGTAATTCCAGTAATATCTGTAGGCAATAAGTCAGCAGTGAATTGAACCCTCTTATAGCCGCTAGTAGTTACATGCGCCAATGTTTTCATTATTAATGTCTTAGCAATCCCTGGAACCCCTTCAAGAAGAATATGTCCCTTCGCAAGTATCCCTCTAAGCAAACCATTAACAACATCTGCCTGCCCAACAACAACCCTAGATATCTCGCCACGAACAGAATCTAAATCTTTCTTGATCTTATTGATTTCACCTGCATCAACTTTCATACTCATAAACAAAAAAACCCCGTCAAAATATATAAACTTATATAACTACTTTAAAGAGATAAGATAAAGGTTATATACTTAGGTATACCAACATAATACCTAACTATACTAGACTACTAGCTAGGTAGTACAAAGGTATATCGAGGTATACATAGGTATAGTTAGGTAGTACTTAGGTATATAACACAATGAACAAAACACAGGAAAAAGCATTAAATTGGATTCTGCATCAAGGTTATAAGAAAGAGGAGATTGTATTCAAACCAAATAAGTCGCCTAATTTTACAACTAATGATAATAAGAGATTTGAAGCAAAGAGATTATATGGTTCGCAAATAATCTTCTACAGCACACAATGTCAGCAACTCAAACAGCACCCCAAAACACTGATTCTAGTTTTTCGGGAAAATGAGCAAGAACCTTTCTCAAAATTCAAGTTTGAAGAAATAAGTTCTTTTCCAAGAAGTTACAAAGAGATAGAGATTAATTGGGTAGACATGCAACAGGATATGGGAGCAATAAGAGTCTCAAAGAAGACAAAAGAAAGACTGCAAGCATTTGGAAAGATGGGAGAAGACTTTGATATGTTGATAAATAGATTGCTCGACAGGATTAAGAAAAATGGATAAAAAGAAAATATTTTCAACAATTGTACTATTTCTGATAATCTCATTAATCCCAGAAATGCATGCACAAAGTAATAGTATTGTGTCAAAGTTCGAAAAAATAACAGACACATATGCACCAACATTAAAGATTTCATTCCATTCATGGGGAGAAGGCAGAACCGAGAAAATTAATCTTGATCAATATTTCCCGATAAAACGCGATCCAAATTCAAGATATGTTTACTTAGCCCCTCCAGAAGTATCAATCAGTATAGATCAAATTACAGGAATCGCAAGTCTGACCTCATTCAAAGACTGGACAGGAACAAAAGAGATAATATTTGCACTGACAGACGTCTACAGTTTAGAAACAACGATATCGAATCTGCAAAAATACAGAGATATAATAACACAACAAAGAGCCCCTGTAAGACTAAAAGAAGAATTCGAAGACTTGCCAGCATATCAATTATTTGAAAAGATACTCGACGATTTAGAATCTGAAGCAGGAAAAGCCTCCTCTCCAAAGATTGAAGTCAGCAAAGTAGATAACAACGTAAAGATCTCAGTAGGAAAAGATACCAACCTAGAACTTGATCTAAAAACTCTGACAGAAGAAAACCTTCCAACTTTAAAGCCGAGCATCGGAATCAACATACAACCAGAGAAGAGATCAACGCAACCAGAAGAGCAAGGGCTTTCAATTTTCATATTTATCCCATTGATACTCATTGGAATAGTATTAGGAATCATGGGGGTATTCTATATAAAAAATAACAAGGAAAGATTAAAAAAACATTTCAAAAAAGAGAAACAAAAACCAACAGCATATAACAAGCTGATAGAGCAGAAGAGAGAATTGTCGTCGATAAATAATAAAGTAGATCAGCAGCCAATAAAGGAATCAGAAAGCGAAGCATTCAATGTAATCAAGAATTTCTTTAATGCGGTAACACCCGAGGAATATCAATTCTCTTACTCGGAAATAAAAAAAGAGCAGTTTGAGAAGGGGCTGAGCAATGCGTTAAAGGAAAAATTATGCAAATTTTCTAAGGAAATATCAGATACAAGGTTCAGCGGAAAAGAAATCACAAAGCCAGAACTAAAGGATATAGTAAAACAGGCACAGCAACTAATAAACGGTGCAGCAGACGAAGAGAGGTCAATAACTGCAGATAAAGAGCATGATAAGTTGAAAAAAACATTCTCGATAAAAGCGATCAAATACATCTTAGACTCATTCACTTCAGGCAGAAAGGAAGTCCAAGTAACAAAAATAAAAGATAGTATCGATGTAAAAAAGAAAACAGAAGGGATTTTGCACAGATTAGGGATAATTAAGACACTTGCAGAAAAAGAGTTCAAAAGAAAAAGAAAATATCTGCTAAAAATTAAAAGTATCAAAGAAAAAGAGCAAAAGAAAGAATTAGAGAAAAGAAGGAAAGAAGAGGATAAAAGAAAAAAAGAAATTTTAAAGATAAAGATAAATCAACAGAAGGAGCATTTGAAGTGGCTTGAAGCCCAGAGAAAAATACGCGAAGCAGAGAAGATACGAGAAGAAAAGGTAAGAAAAAGGCTAGAGAGAGCAAAAGCAATCAGAGATTTCTTCCATGATAAGTTCGGATTATTCAAGACGGTAAAAGATATTGAAAAAGAACTTGAAGAAAAAAGAAAAGCCCGACTGGAAAAAGAGAGAGTAAAAAGAACAGAAAGAAGAAAGAAGAAACAATCAATATTAAACTTCCTGCATTTCTTAAGATTATACAAAACTCCAGAAGAAAAACATGAAGAAGAATTAATTCTAAAGAGAGAAGAGAGGCTTAAGAGGCAGCACAAGGAAAGAAAAAAAGAAGCAAGAAAGCAATCAATACTGAATTTCCTGCACGCATTAAAACTTTACAGGACAAGAGAAGAAGTCGAAAGAGAAAAAGAAAGAAGACTGAGAAAGTTAAGAGAAAAGCAAAGAGCAAAAGAAGAAGAGTACAAAAGAAAAGAGTTGGAAGAGCAACAGGAAAGAAGGCAGAAGCAAAATGAAAAACTGAAAAAACTAGAAGAGAAAAAAAGAAAGCAGCATCTGAAATCACTTGAACAGGCAAAGAAAGCAAGAGAAAAAGAAATAGCAAAGACAAAAAGAAAAGAATACATAGCCAGCAAGAAGAAAGAACTAAAGAGATTACTGCATGATAAGCTCGGATTATTCAAAACACCTGAGGAAAAAGAGCGTGAAAGGGAAGAAGAATACGAAAAGAAATTAAGAAAACAGAAGATAGAAGAAGAAAAAAGACTACAAAAACTGAAGAAAAAGCACGAAAAAAAGTTAAGAAAACAGAAGGAAGAAGAAAAGAAGGAAAATATTAAACTCGAAGCTGAAAGAAAGAAAAAAGAAATCAAAGAAAAAGAAAAACAGCTCAGAAAGAAAGAAACTGAAGAGAAGAAAAAAAGAAGAGAGCAAAAAATATCCGAGCTTAAAAACAGGATAAATAAGCAAAAAACAAATCTTAAGAGTTTCTTGCATAAGCAGTTGCATAATCATTTTGGATCGTATAAAACAGAAGCAGATATAGAATCGCAGAGAGAAAAAATCAGGAAAAAACTGATTAATGATCAGAAGATAAAAAAGGAAAAAGAATCTGCAAAGAACGAGAGAAAAAGAAAACTAAAGGCATTTCTGCATGATAAGTTTGGGTTGTTCAAAACTAGGGAAGAAATTGAAAAATCAAGGCTGGAAAGGAAAAGGCGCTTAGTTGAGATTGAACACAAATTAGAAGACACGGTTCTAAAATCCCTAGCATCAAGATTGGAAAGGAAAAAGCTAACTCCAGAACAGGAAATAAAAATCCTGATGCAGATGGAAGAAGAAGCATTAAGAAAAGGAGACTCAGAAAAATCAAGAGAGATACAAAAAAAGATAAACAAATTATACAGCAGCATAAAAAAGCAAAAGCCAAAACATCCATCGTTGATATTAACTAAGTTTAGAAACGGCATCGAATCTGCAAGGGATCATATTTTCTCTTCAGCTTCAAAAATGGATTCAATATCTCCATTCATTAAAAAATTAAATTACACAATCAAAAGTTCACTAACCCCAAAGATAGAAAGTGCAAAAATAGACCAAATAAACTATCTAGTGAGCAAAGCAGAAGTAGAATTAAGAAGGAACAAAAAAGATGACGCAAAAGAATATTACAAAAGAGCAGTTTATCTATACAGGTCATTAAACAAGGCGTCTCAAAAAACTGCTTTGCCAGCACTGATGAAAGTAAAAAATGAGATTACCTCAACAGCAATAGTTTCTTCACTAGAAAAAGCATTCAGTGCAATATACACAGGCCAAGTTAAAAAAGCGGAAAAGCTATACAAAGACATAGATACAAATTTCCTCAACTTGCCGACGCATGAGAGAGAAAAAATATACGACAAGAAAGAAGAATTATACCAAAGCATAAAACAATATGAAGAAAAAAAACCAACCCAGTTAAGCACTACAAAAATAAAAAAGCCATTATTCCAAGTAATTAAATCACTGTTAAAAAAAGAAAATAAAAAAGAAGAAAAACAGAAATTCTTCCCGCTGACAGAAAAACAATTCAAACCGGAAGAAAATATTAAGCAGAAACAGCAAACAATAAATGAAGACAGACAGAAACATGTAGAGTATAGGAAAAAAGAATCTTTAGCAGATTTCATACTCGCACGCAGGCCAAAGTTCACATCGATAAAAACAGAAGTTCTAGATAAAAAGTTCAATCAGTCAATGGCAAAAAAACTGTTCGTGCATATAAAAGCAGCAGAAGCGCATCTTCAAAGAAAAAACCATGAAAAAGCCCATCATAATTACAAGGCAGCAATTGAAATATTCAAAGACTTACATCTAGATCCGGGGATAAGAGACAACGTCTATAACAATTTGTCCAAGTTGAAAGAAAAGATACTTCACACAAGCATCCACAATTTCATGAATAAGACAAAAGAGTCTGTAAAAAAAGAAGAAATAAAAGAAGCAAAAAAATTCCACGGCTCTTTGGAAGGAATTTACAGTCACCTTCAAAGAAAAAAAGAACCCTCTGAACTAAGGAATGAAACTTCCATTCCGGACTTGCTGTCGATGGAAAGAAAGCTTGATGAGGCATTTTCATCGCTTAAAAGAGAAAACAAAGAACATACCCTACATATTTATAATCAGGTAAATGATCAGTACAACAACCTAAAGCCAGAAGAAAAGAAAAAAATATATTCAAGGCTAATCACTTTGTATTCTGAATTGATGAAAAAATAATATTAAAAAAGGAAAAGAGTTAAAGATTTAAAGGCAATGCATGATTACAAATAAAATGAGTGAAGTGCCAAAAGAAATAAAAAAAATAAACGAAGTTACATGGGAAATTCCGACTAGTTACAAACAAGGAATGAACGTCCCAGCAAGAATAATAGCAACAGAACTTTTGCTGAAGGCAATGGACCCAGGGGTTTTCAACCAGGTTACAAATGTAGCAATGTTTCCAGGTATTGTTAAATATTCTATATGTCATGCCGATGCTCACTGGGGATATGGAATGCCAATAGGTGGGGTGGCAGCAATGGACATGGAAGAAGGAGTTATCTCTCCTGGTGCTGTTGGTTTCGATATTAATTGTGGAATGCGTCTTCTTAGAACAGACTTAACATTAAAAGAAGTAAGACCAAAAATCAAAGATCTAGTAGACACCCTGTTCAAATTAGTTCCTGCCGGCGTCGGCTGCAAAGGATTTGTTAAATTAAACAATTCTCAATTCAATGAAGTTATGGAGCAAGGAGCTAGATGGTGTGTTGAAAATAATTACGGATGGGGTAAAGACCTAGAAAGAACAGAAGATTATGGAACGCTAAAAGGGGCAGATCATACAAAAGTTTCAGAGAAAGCTAAGTCGAGAGGGATTAATCAGCTAGGAACTTTAGGGAGTGGAAATCATTATTTAGAAATACAGTTCTCTCTTGCAGAAAATATTTTTGATGAAAAAGTTGCAAAAGAGATGAGAATAGAGCCGGATAAAATCCTAGTTATGGTCCATTGCGGGTCTCGCGGATTTGGACATCAGCTGGCAACAGATTATATGAAGATTTTCGACAGAACAATGAAAAACCATAATATAAAAATTCCAGATAGAGAGTTATCCTGTGCACCGATAAAATCTAAAGAAGGACAAGATTATTATGCTGCAATGAAGTGTGCAGGAAACATGGCATATGCTAACCGTCAAGTTATATTGCATAGGATAAGAGAAGGATTTGAAAAAGTTTTCTCGCAGTCGGCTGAAAACATGGGGATGGATTTAATCTATGACTGCACGCACAATATAGCAAGAGAGCACACAATCACAATAGAAGGAAAAAAGAAAAAAGTTTTAGTCCATTTGAAAGGTGCAACCACTTCTGTTGGTCATGGATACGAAAGGCTAACCAAACCTTACAAGGATTTAGGCTCACCAATAATCATCGGAGGGAGCATGGAAACTGGATCTTATCTCCTGATGGGAACAAAAAAAGCAGAAGAAGAAACATTTGGAAGCACCGCACACGGTTCAGGAAGAACAATGTCAAGGACAAAGGCAAAAAAATTAATTAGAGGAGAAAACTTGCAAAGGGATTTGGAAAAAAAAGGCATCTACGTCAAAGGGGCTTCAATGTCAGGACTGGCTGAAGAAGCAGGATTTGCATACAAAGAGATTGATGATGTTATTGATGCAGTTAACAAAGCAGGAATCTCAAGACCAATTGTAAAGCTCAAGCCGATTGGAAATGTAAAGGGCTGAATTAAATATCTAAAAGCACCCTACACTTCCAACCATTTTTTACTTTCTTCAGAAAAAACTCATGGAGGGTTATCGCTTTAACATCTGTTTTCAATCCGTGCTTCTTAGGATTTATTTTTTCTCCGCAAGCAACAGCGTCCAAAAAATATTTCCCTTTGAAGTTTTTTATTTTCACAGAAAATTTTCCGAAAAGCAAATATTTTGCATCTTTCAAATAGATTAATTCTTCGAGGAAGTCAAAAAGCAAATCTCCTATACTTTCATTTTTTAATTTTATCTTCTTCTTCGCTTTCGGCATTATCTTTTTCAAATCAGATTGAACATCAAAGACAGCAAGTGCAGCATTCTCAAATACCTCATTCAAATTTCTTCCTTGAGCTTCAAACATAACATCTGCTGTATGATCTAAAAATTTATATTTCATTTTCAAATATCTATCAATTCTAATCCTTTTATTCTTTCAAAGTGCTTTTTATTTAATGTCAGCAAACTGCAATTATTTACCAAACAAGCAGCAGCTATAAAAATGTCTCTAAAATCAATAGTCTTACCTTCTTTCCTTAAATTTCTAGCTATCTCGCTTCCTTTTATCGCACAAGATTCATCAAAAGATAGAACCATAAAATAGCCCACAAATCTTTCTATATCATCAAGATGGAGTTCCCTCAAAAAAAGCTCAAACAGAGTTACTGAAGAGATAAAAACATCAGAAGCTGAAAATTTATCAAATATAAAATCATAAGCAGGATTTTTCTTAATAATCTCTATGCAAATGTCTGTGTCTAAGCATATCTTTTGCTCCATTTATCCCATCCCTTTTTTAAAGTTTCCTTCCATTCTCTATCATATCCTGTATCTCCTTCTAACAAACCATAAACTTCCCTTAAATTTTTCATTTTTTTTGCTTTTTTATCTTCAACTAACTCAATAATAACTTCGCTAAAGCTCTTATTCTTTCTTTCTTTAAGCTCTTTTAGTTCCCCATAAACTTCATTAGAGATCATAATTGTTTTCGCCATAGTATACATATGAATATACATATATATAAATCTTTTGCGTCAACATATCATTTTAATATAAGTATATTTAAAAGTATTAAAATAAATATAAAAATAAGTTATAAATAAAGTATTAAAATAAGATTATAGAAAAGTATATAAATAAGTTTAAATATAAGTAGTATATGAACAGCCTCAAAGAGGGAAAGAAGAAATTACGTTCAGGCATTCAATGCACACCTCGGTCCCTGAGCCCCCTCAGGGGCCTTATTCTCGCATCAACTTTACCGGAGTTAAAAGAATAATGGAGTTTAGCAGAAAGATCTACAAGCGCGGTAGCAGCTTTGAAACTACGATTCCTATGCCTTTGCTGTTTGCCCTGGACATGAAAAAGAAGCACAGCATAGTTTTCAAATTTAATCAGAAGGAAAATAGATGGTATATTGACTTTGAAGAAGTTAAAACAGAAAAAAGAGGCGGCAGATGAGTAAAAAGAAAGTCCTGGTTGATTTAGATATAATCACAGTTAATTTATGGGACAACAAGGGAGAAAATAAGAAGATTGCATCAGATTTCGTAAAAAAGGTAGAAAAAAAAGACTTCCTAGTTATAACCCCTTTTTCTCTGCTGGAAACGGTTGCTAAGTGGAAGTATGATGCATTAAAAGATGACATAGAAGAGTTCTATATTAAAAATTCATATCAAATTATTTCAAATAAAGATGTTGATGAAAAAATAGAAGAACGAAAAATAAACGATATAAAAATATTAGAAGATTTAGAAAAAGATGGTGTTAAAGGAGAAGATGCATTGTTGATTTTAATAACTTCTATATTTGAAATAGATTACCTTATCACTTTCAATAGAAAACATCTAAGAAATAGGGAAGCAGATATAAATAATATATTAAAGGAGGAAGGTCTAAACACGATTAAAATCATTGGACCTGAAATGATTTAAGATGAATTCTTCTATCTATCCAATCTTTGGTCAAATTTTTCTTAATTTTATCAGCCAACTTTATGGGATCTACATTTTTAGGAATTTTAGATCTAAGTTTCATAATAATTCAAGACAGGTTAAAACTTATAAAACTTTCGAAGAGGCGGCAGATGAGTAAAACGATAATTCTAGACACTAACGTGTACGGTGAACTGCTACTGG
>CAYIWL010000026.1:0-10763 GCA_964367085.1 Candidatus Woesearchaeota archaeon | reverse complement strand
CGGGTTCCAATCTTTAGGTGGATTAAAGATACTAACCCTCTCTCCTCTTGAACCATCTGCTTTATAAACTACTCCTTGACCTGAATACTGCTTAGCAAATTCATAAAAATCTTCAGGATTCGTACACCTTGGAGGCATTAAATCCCCCAATATGATTGGATAATCTGCTTTGTGAAGTAAAACAGCAGACATAAAATATGCAACACGGCTACGAGTAATCGGATGGCCAAGATTACCAGGAGATAGATTAGGTTCTAAAAGTTTTGGATCACCTTCTGGAGAAATAACAAAATCAAACCCCAAATAAAAACTACTACCTCCCGGGTTTTCTATATCCTTAGCTAAAATAGAATCTATTGTCATTACTTTAAAGGTTTGTTTTATAGTTTTATTGAGATTTGGTCAGAACATTAGGTTTAAAAACCTTTATAAATCCAATTTCTACAAATTTCTTTGATGGAAGAGCTAGAGCAAAATCAGAATCCGACACTATTAACTCGCCTAAAATCATTCATCTTAGAATCTAGGCGTGTATTCAGGATAACAAAGAAACCAAGTAAGGAAGAGTTCAAAGCAATCGTTAAGGTTTCCTCAATAGGAATTGCCATTATCGGAGTCATAGGGTTCATAATCCAGATCATCTGGAGGCTAGTTTCATAATATCATGACGCAGATTTTCGCATTAAGGACAACAGCAAACCGAGAAGACCAAGTAGTTGATTTCATAGCCAGCAATATAAAAAAGCACGGATTGAAAGTATATGCAATAGTCCGTCCTCATGGAATGCGCAGTTATATCTTCTTAGAAGCAGAGACAAAACAGGATGCACAAGAAGCATTTCAAGGAGTTCCCTATGCTAAGTCATTATTAGAAGCTCCAATAGATTACAAAGAGATAGAGCCAATGCTTGAACAGGCAAAAGCCCAGGTTAATATTCAAAAAGGAGACATAGTAGAAATTATCTCCGGCCCATTCAAAAGAGAGAATGCAAAAGTGACAAGAATAGACGAACAAAAAAACGAAGTCATCGTCGAATTATTAGAAGCTGCAGTTCCAATTCCAATAACAGTAAAGCTAGACGCTGTAAAAGTTATTAGGAGAGATACGATTGGGGAAGAGAAAGAAGATGAGTGAAACAATAAATTTAATGATCGACGGCGGGGAAGTAAAAGCAGGACCAGCAATAGCACAACCCCTGGCAGGAAAGCAGATGAACATCCAGGAAATAATCTCAAAAATAAATGAAAAAACTTCTTCTTTCAAGGGAATGAAAGTCCCGGTCCAGTTAAATATCGAAGACGATAAGAGCTACGCAATCAAAGTCGGCACTCCACCAATCTCAGAATTAATAAAAAAAGAAATAGGTATTGAAAAAGGATCAGGAACACCAAACAAAAATAAAGTGGGAAATTTAGCGATAGAACAGGTAATAAAACTTGCGAAGATGAAACAGGATTCTTTACTTTTCAACAACTTCAAGTCAGCTGTAAAGACAGTAGCTGGCTCATGCAATTCTTTAGGGGTTTTAATAGAAGGAAAATCAGCAGCAGAAGTAAACAAAGAGATAGAGTTAGGAAATTATGATTCTATAATCAATTCTCAGAAAACCGAAGTTTCAAAAGAAAAGCAAAATCTACTAAACCAACAATTAAAGGAAATCCAGGAAAGAATCAAGAAAGAGCTTGAAAAAGCAGAAGCAGAAAAGAAAGCAGAAGAAGCAAAGGCAAAGAAACTAGTGACTGAAGCAGAGAAAGTTGTAGAAGAAGCTGCAGCTGAAAAGAAGGAAGGAGCAGCAGAAGTGAAGGCTGAAAAGGTAGAGACAAAGGAAGCAGCAAAGCCAGCGAAAGAAGTGAAAGCAGAAAAGAAAAAATAATCCATAAACATTTCTCATTAGCAAAATTTATAAGACGCATAAATCAGCTTGAAAATTGAGGGGCTGTGGTCAAGCTTGGTTACGATTCAAGGTTTGGGACTCTTCTAGAGCAGTACACCTTGCGACCCAGGTTCAAATCCTGGCAGCCCCAATTTCAAAAACAAACATTTTTAAATCAATTTTCAAGAAGCTAAATAATGGGAGGCTCTACTAAAAGACTAGGTCCAAGATACGGAAGGACAATAAGAGTAAAGCTAGAGAAAGTAGAGAAAAAACAAAAATCTTTTTATACCTGTCCTAATTGTAGTAAAAAAGCAGTAAAGAGAGTTGCCGTCGGCATATGGCAGTGCAGAAAATGCAACACTAAAATTGCAGGAAAAGCATACGAATTGTAAAATGGTAGCCTATAAATGTTTCCACTGTAGTAAAACTGTAAAGCAGGATTACATAAAAAAGAGAGTCCGCTGCCCATACTGCGGTTCAAAGATACTGTACAAGCCAAGAATTATTTCTTCTACTGCAAGGGCAATATGAAACAAATGCAAAAAGAAACAGAAAAGAAAATAGCCCAGCTGCAGATGCTTGAGCAAAATCTTCAGAATACATTAATGCAAAAGCAAAGATTTCAGTCAGATCTTCTCGAAGCGGAAAATGCATTAAAGGAAATAGACTCAGCAGAAGAAGTGTACAAAATCGTCGGCAACATCATGATCTCGAAAAAAAAGGAAGATTTAAAAAAAGAACTGAGCTCAAAAAAAGAGATAATCAACATAAGAATTAAGAATTTAGAACGAGAAGAAACAAAAGCAAGGGAAAAAGCAAGCGCATTGCAAAAAGAAGTTATCGGCGAGATAGAAAATGACTGATGTAAAAAAAGAGGTTCTGGAAATTTTAAACACGATCAACGGTGATAGTACTGTTCCGAAAAATGTCAAGCAGAAAATACAAGAAGTTGGATTGATTTTAAAAGATGATTCAGAAAACATGGCTCTGCAAATAAATAAGGTCTTGCAGGAAATTGACGATTTGTCAGAAAAAAACAACTTGCCGGATTATACCAGAACCCAACTATGGAATATAGCAAGTTTATTGGAAACAATAGTTTAGCCTATAGAAATGTTTATATATCTCTTAATACTAATTTCAATACAGAATTAAAAATGGGTGCGTTTGAAAGATTCAGGGAAAAGCTTTTTGGGGAAAGAAAGGAAGAATTATTTGACGAATCTGCCGGTGACTATGTAGAAATAAACACGCCTGAGCAGGGTTCAAAGATGAAAGTAATAGTAAAGCCCTTTATTATACATGATTTTCAGGATATTAAGCCTGCAATAGACTCCTTAAGGGAAGGCTACACAATAGGATTGGTTAATATAAGGCCTTTAAAGGAAAAAGACATAGTAGAACTGAAAAGAGCAATTAACAAGCTAAAAAAGACATGCGATGCAGTTGATGGGGATATAGCTGGTTTTGGCGAAGACTGGATTGTAATCACTCCAAGCTTTGTAGAAGTTCACAGGCATCCATCTGCTCCAAGCCTACCTTCTAGATCAAGTTCCACTGATTTTATATAAAACTAAATTAGAATAAGGTTTATAAATTCTTTTCTTTAAAACTATCTTATGTCAGAAATAAAAAACGAAGTCTGTCTTTTTTGCAAGGAAAAAACATTAACACTGAGAGAAGAAACTTACAACGTAGATCATTTTGGAAAATGTTTTTTGATGTCCATGTCATGCTCAAGCTGCAATTATAACAGCTCAGATGTCGAGGCAGAAGAAAGAAAGCCTCCAACAAAGCAAACATTTATTTTAGAAAATAAGAAAGATCTGAATGTGCGAGTTGTAAAATCTTCAGAAGCAACAGTTAAAATTCCGCAGCTCAAGATGGAAGTAACGCCAGGAGTTGCATCATCGGGATATATCTCAAACATCGAAGGAGTTTTATTGAGGTTCAAAAAGATTATAGAGAAAGAGAGGAACGACAGCGACGAGCCAGATGTAAGGAAGCATGCAAAAAACCTGCTGAAAAAATTATGGAAAGCAGAGCTGGGAGAATTTCCATTAAAAATCATTATAGAAGACCCATCAGGAAATTCAGCAATAATTTCTGATAAGACAGAAGTTACTAGTTTGAAGAAATAAACCCAAAGATGCTGTATTTGAAAGATCCCTACAAAAAAGAATTTGAAGCAATAGTAAAAGAATCTCTCGACAACAACATAGTTCTAAATGAAACATATTTCTATCCCTCCGGTGGAGGCCAGCCTTCTGATAAAGGAACAATAATCTTCAACGCTGAAGAATTCAAAGTAATAAATGTGAAAAAAGAAAATGGAAAAGTAACTCATGAATTAGATAAAGAAGGCCTCAAAATAAATGATAAAGTAAAATGCATCATCAACTGGAACAGAAGATACAAGCTCATGAGGATGCACACAGCAGCGCATATTATCAGCGCAATAATCTATAAAGAGACAAAAGCAATGATAACGGGCAATCAGCTAGATGAAGAAATATCAAGGATAGATTTCTCTTTGGAAGATTTCAATAGAAAGTTGTTTGAAAAATATATAGAGGAAGCAAATGAAGAAATAAAGAAAGACCATAAAGTAACTATAAGAATAATCTCAAAGGAAGAAGCAGAAAAGATAGAAAACCTATCAAGGCTTGCAAAAGGACTCCCTCAGGATTTAAAGGAGATAAGGATAGTAAAGATTGGAAGTATAGATGAGCAGGCAGATGGCGGAACCCATGTCTCTTCAACAAAAGAGATAGGAAAAATTAAGCTTTTATCGATAGAAAACAAAGGAAAATCTAACAGGAGAATGTATTTCAGTTTAGAATAACTCAGGCAAATCCGATCAACCCTTTTTCTAATAACTCTTCCCATTTTCTTTTTCCGACAACAACACTAGCCTCTCTTGAATTTATTATCGGCTTGTCATACCTTCCATAATCCTCAATAGATATTCTTGGGCAGGCAGTATTAATGAAAGCATCAACGTTGTAAAAATTCATCAAACTAGGATTAAACTCGTTTACAATTATAACAATCACTTCCTTGCCTATTTTCTCCAGCTCATTTTTAAGTTTCTCTGCAACATTCATATTATACTGTCCAACTTTTTTATCTACAACGATCCCAATTTTTTTAGCAGATTTAACTTTGTCAATTGCAATTGCTCTCTGTTTTATCACTCTATCTCTCTCGCCATTCATCAGTTCCAAATTATTAGACTGCTCATTCAACAAATACACTTTTTTATCAACACACATTAAAGCAGCTCCAAGAGAATGAAATTTATTTCCTATAACTAAAAAACCATCAACCTCATTCTCAATAGTTTTCAAAGAGTTATACTCGCATCCAATAACATGTCCGTCATAAGCAGCAAATCCTTTTTTCTTCGGAATTAAAACTTCTTTCCTTTTGCTTTCTAAATATTCTTTAATCTTCTCAAACTGGTTAATATATTGAATGCTCCCGACAAGCCCGATTTTTTTAATATCCAATTTTTCAAGATTCTTTCTTAGTAAGCCAATAGCATCCAGCTCAGAATGCAGCTCAACATACAGTACAGGAAAATCAACTTTTACAAATTCAGCATGCCCAAAATGAATCAGCAAATCTGCTTTTAATCTTCTAGCTTCTTCAACAGCCAGATCACATCCCCCCCAGCTCCCAGATCCGGAAACAATAACATCAACTTTGCAATTTTTCTTGATAGTTTCAACAATGTCAAAAGCTTCCTTCTTCATTCCCTCAGGCAACTGCAGTAATATTCTCTCTGCTTTCCTTTTCCTGATCTCATCAGCTATCCTTTTCTCTTCAAAATCATATCTCATAAAATAACCATTCAAAAATAGCTTTAAAAAGTTATCACCAGCAAAAACATTATAAATCCAACATCCATTAGCAATTCATGCAAACCGAGGCAGAAAAAACCCAGATATCTATAGACGAGATGGCAACGTTCTGTCGCAGAAAAGGTTTTGTTTATCCTGGCTCAGAAATTTACGGCAGTTTATCAGGAATTTTTGATTATGGACCGCTAGGCGTTGGACTAAAAAATAATATTAAGCAGGAGTGGTGGAAAACACACGTCCAGCAAAGAGAAGATATCATCGGAATGGACGGCGCAATCATATCCCATCAGAAAATTTGGGAAGCCTCAGGCCACTTATCAGGATTTTCAGATGTAATTCTAGAATGCAAAAAATGCAAAGAAAAAGTGAGGGGAGATGTGTTCATAGAAGACCAGTTAAATATCTCAACAGAGGGATTAAAAGTAAAAGATATAGATGCAATCATCAAAAAGAATAAGCTGAAATGTTTGAAATGCGGCGGAGAGTTCAAAGATGCATCTGATTTTAATCTAATGTTCCCTGTCCACATCGGTGCAAGCAAGGAAAACAACTCAATTGCATATCTAAGAGGAGAAACAGCACAATTAATATTCGCAAATTTCAAGAAAGTAGTGGAAAATTCAAGATTAAAATTGCCATTCGGGATAGCACAGATAGGGAAAGCATTCAGGAATGAAATCGCTCCTCGTAATTTTCTATTCCGCTGCAGGGAATTCGAGCAGATGGAGATAGAATATTTTGTAAAGCCCGGAGATAAAAAATGCCCTTACATAAAAGAGGTTCTCAATCATAAGCTTAAAGTTTTATCAGCAGAGATGCAGGAAAAAAATCAGGAAGAGAAAGAGATGACGATGAAACAAGCCCTTCAAAAAAAAATAATAAAGAATGAATGGCATGCTTATTGGCTTGCGCAGTGCAACAAATGGTTTATCAACTTAGGAGCAAATCCAGATAATTTCAGGATAAGGCAACATAAGAGAAAAGAGCTTGCTCATTACTCCTCTGATTGCTGGGATTTGGAATATAATTTTCCTTTTGGATACAAAGAGCTGCAGGGAATAGCAGACAGGTCAGATTACGATTTACAACAGCACATTAAGCATTCAGGCCAGGATTTAAGTTTGTTTGATGAAGATACAAAGCAGAAGATAGTTCCTCACGTCGTTGCAGAGCCTTCTTTGGGAGTTGATAGGGCATTTCTAGTTTTTATGTTTGATGCATATGAGTATGACAAGAAAAGGGAGAACATAGTGCTAAAACTTCATCCGAAATTAGCTCCAATAAAAGTAGCCGTCTTCCCATTATTAAAAAATAAAAAATCATTGGTCAAAAAAGCAAGAGAGGTTTACAATTTATTAAAAGAAGATTTCGCCTCAATGTATGATGAAGCTGGCAGTATAGGAAAAAAGTATGCAAGACAGGATGAAGCTGGAACATTCTTAGGAGTCACAATAGATTTCGATTCATTAAAGAAAAAAGATTGCACAATTCGCTCAAGAGATACGACAAAGCAAATCCGAGTTAAAATTAAAGATTTAAAAAAGGTTGTTGAAGAACTGATCAGCGGAGAAAAGTTATCGAAGTTTGGAAAGTACATTAATTAATTTTTATTTTAGACAAAAACTATATAAATTAAAAAGCCACTACTACATGTAATTATTTTTTAAAAAAGAGGTGAAAATAATGACGACTGCAAAGCAGATTGCAAATAAAATAAGAAGCCTGAAAAAGCAGGTAAGTAGATTAGAAAAGCAAAGAAAGAGAGTTGTTGCAAAAGCAAGAGGGCTGGTTTCTAGAAGGAGGAGATAATTCTCCTTAGCTTTTAGTTCGATATGTTTTTAAAAAGCTAATTCTACATAAGAATAATTGGGCCTGTGGTGAAACCCGGTTATCACGTTACCTCGGCAAGGGTAACTGAAATGGTAGAATTTCGAGTTCAAATCTCGACAGGTCCATAAAAGAGTGGTTAAATGATAAAAGCAATAATATTCGACGTCGACAACACATTAATAGATGCTGGAGATATTTCAGCAAAAGCATATCTAAGCACTGCAAAAGAATTAGGATTAAGGCTAGTTTCTGCTAAAAAAATAAAAAGCTTTTTCGGCATTCCTTCTCACATTATCATCAAAAAACTCTGGCCAAAGACAGACATTAAAGAATTTCAGGAAATAAAACATAAAAAAATTCTTTCAAAGAAAGTAAAGCAAATTCCGGGAGCAAAAGGAATTGTAGCTTCCCTCTATGGAAAATACACGCTCGGACTGCTAAGCTCAAAAACAAGAGCACTAATGTATCCTCATTTGAAGCAGATTAATTTATCAACGAAGTATTTCAAATTTATTTATTCTGCAGACGATGTAAAATTTCATAAACCAGATCCAAAAGTTTTCTCAAATGCTAAGAGCAAATTGAAGTTAAAAGATCAGGAGATTTTATACGTAGGCGATTCTATTTACGATTTCATAGCTGCAAAAAAAGCAAAGCTAAATTTCACAGCAGTATTGACGGGACATTACAAGAAAAAAGATTTTCTAAGGTTAGGTTTAAAAAAAGGAAATATTTTAAAATCAATAAAAGACCTTCAGGAGTGGTTGAGTAAAAATGGCTGACTGCATATTTTGTAAAATCGCTGAAGGAAAATCTCCATGTCACAAGATTTGGGAAGACAAAAATCATTTAGCATTTCTAAGCATATTCCCCAACACCGAAGGTTTCTCAGTGGTAATCCCGAAAAAGCATTATCCTAGTTATGCCTTTGACGTTCAAGACAAAATACTTTCTGATCTAGTTTTAGCATCTAAAAAAGTAGCAAAATTAATTGATTCAAAACTAGAAGACGTAGGAAGAACTGGATTGATATTTGAAGGATTTGGGGTGGACCATTTGCATGCAAAACTGTTTCCAATGCACGGCACGGCAGATATGACAAAATGGAAGCCATTGCATTCGAACATGAAAAAATATTTTGAAAAATACGAAGGTTATATTTCCTCTCATGACTACGAAAGGGCAGAAGACGAGAAATTAGCAAAACTGGCAAGGAAAATAAGAGAGTAAAAGGAAAATCAAAACTCTTTTAAAATAAAATTCTCAAGATTTTGACATGCCGCTGTGGATAAGTTCGGTTAAATCGTCGCTCTCATGTATTAATTTGAGAAAGGCGAAAATCCCCGGTTCAAATCCGGGCAGCGGCATTAATTCTTCTCAATTTCAGGATGATTATGCCCCAACTCTTTCCTTTTCTTAAGATGAACAATATGTTTTTTCTTTTCATCATTAAAACTATCAGCATTAAAACCATGCTTGTCAATCAGCATAGACGCATATCTCCCTCCAAGGAAATGAGGCATGATAACATAACTGACACCAGCAGAATATAGCCTATGAGCTTCATCAATGTGATGCGAAACACATAGTATAATCGCTTTTCTGTTTACTTTCCGGATAGTTCTTATTAGCAACAAATTAGTCTCAAAGACAGGAATGGTAGAAACGACCATTTTTATATTTTTCAAGTCTAACTGTCCAAGGAATTCTATGTCGTCAACATCACCATACTCGCATTCAATCTTCTCCTCCATCAAATTTGATATAACCTCCGGATTATAGTCCACAATTAAAAATTTTTTCTTTAGTCTTTTAAATGAACTAACGAAATCAAATCCAATTCTATTGTACCCGAACAGAATAATATCAAACACCTTTTTCTTTTTATCCTTCTTAATGTTTTTTCTTTCGAATATTGAAAGGTATTTTTCAAGAAGGCGATAAATCTTATCAGAGTAAATTATTAGATATGTAGAGCCGATTATCGTCACAAGCCCGATAACAGTAACCAAAGATAATGTTTCTTTAGTGAGGTGCCCAACGCTTACCCCAAGAGCAATCAAAATTAAGGAAAATTCACTAATCTGGGCAACAGTGAACCCGGCCTGCAATCCAGTTTTTTTTGTATATCCAAGCATTCCCATCAATACTATCACAATTAGAGGATTCCCAATTAAGATGAATAAAGAAAAGATTATAGTCGGGATTAAGAACTTGCTGAAATTGTCAAAAATTAACTGCGACCCTAAGACTATAAAAAATAAGACGATAAAAAAATCTCTTAAAGGCTTCATCTTCGAGCTAACTTCATTGTTGTAAGGAGAAAGGGATAATGTAATTCCGGCAAGCAGTGCCCCGATCTCAAGAGAGAGCCCAATCAAGTAAAACAAACTTGCAAGCCCAAGTCCCCATGCCACTGAAAACATGAACAATAATTCTTGAGATTTTGCAAAGAAGAATTCAAGCTTGGGTAAAACATAAAGGCTGATTAGAACCAGCAACAAGACTATCAAACTTCCTTTAATCAACAGGAATAAGACTGAACTCAATGCCTGATTTGGCTCGGAAAAAGAAGAAACAATTATAAGAATAAAAACAGCGATTAAGTCTTGAACCAGCAAGAAGCCGATAGAAATTTTTCCATAAAGTTTGTCGAGATCCCCTTTGTCAGAAAGCAGTTTCATAATAATGATTGTACTGCTGAAAGTTAAAGCTGTTGCAATGTACAAAGCAGTTATCATCCCAAAGCCCAAAAATTTTGCAATAAAGAACCCGATTATAGACGTAAAAACAACCTGGCCGATTCCAGTAATCAAAGATGCCTTTCCTACTTCTTTTATAACTTTAGGGTTTAAGCTCAGTCCGACGATAAACAGGAGAAAAGCAACGCCAATTTGCGAAAAGACAACAAGCGTGTCATGCGATTTAATTAAATTCAAAAAAAGCGGGCTGACAATAATGCCAGTAAGGATGTAGCCGATGATAGTAGGCTGCTTGAGGATCCTCATGGCTACGGCAGTTAAAGCAGCAAGCACTAATATAATGCTAATCTCAATGAATATACTTGAAGCCATATTATCAACTGCAATGTAGAAATTTCTATTTAAACCTTTTCAAAGAATAAAATTACTCCAGCAGATAAGATAACAAAGCCATTCTAATATACAATCCATTTTTAGCTTGCCGAAAA
>CAYIWL010000025.1:0-11483 GCA_964367085.1 Candidatus Woesearchaeota archaeon | reverse complement strand
AATCCTGATATGCTTTACTAGTTTCAATTCCAAAGATTTTATCTGGCAGTTTCATTTTGCCTCTCAGCTAGATTTCCCAATAAATTGCCCATGAATCCCCATCTTCCCTTAAATTCACTTAACAATTTCTGGTTTTTCTTTCCCTTCCTTGCCATTTCTATTCCAGCTGCAAGATTATCTTTCTGCTGCTCAAACTCTGTTCTAGTCCAGTCAATAACAGCATCAATTGCTCTGTAAGGATTTTCATCATATTTTTGCCTTACTTGTGCTTGGTCCAGTATTCCGGAGTATGCAGAAGCAAATTTAAATGCAGTCATCATCGAATTTAAAGAATCTGGCTCTGCTCCTTTTTCTTCCACAATCTGATCAAGAGCTTGGCTTAAAGTTATAATTGATTTAGATGCTCTTGGTGAAACAGGTAATATTAAAGCCTCATCGCTTCCAAGCTCATGCCCTTCTAATTTATTAGGCCATCCTGATTTCAATCCTATCTTGCTCCCGCCATAATCATCAGAAAGATAGTCCAGCCCATGGACTAGATACCCTGCAAGTATATATTTCTCAAACGGAACTTCTCTTTCTTTTAGTTTTCTATGGGATTCCACAATCTCTTGAGTTTTATCTTCTCCATCCTCAAAATTAACTCTTGGATTCCTGTCTGCTGTAAGCATATCAAAAGTGTCAATTGGCTGAGGCATGAAATAATCAGTGTCTACAATCAAATGCATTCTATCCTTTAAAGCCCTTCCTAATTCATTGCTTGATTCAGTAAATTGCTGCCCTATATTTCCAGTTGCCATCCCTACAGAATACCCAGAGCCGATTGGATAGGCTTTGCCGTCAATTTCTATAAAGCCGTCAAATAAATTAAATAATTGAGCTCTAACTGCCGGTTCGCAATTTGGCAGTTCATCAACCGCAATTAAATGATAATTAACTCTTCCAGTAATATCTTTAAAAGTTGCATCTGTATGCCTTCCTTCTTTCATAGCTTTAACATATTCCGGGTTTACTCTCTGGAACAGCTCTCTTGTATCCATATCATTTCTTCCTAACAGGAACATAGATTTATCTCCAAAATAATGCTGTACATCCCTGACTAATTGAGTTTTACCACTTCCAGTATTACCCTGTAAAAATAAATTCAATCTGCCTCTCAAAGCAGCATCTGCCATGTCCTCCATGTAAATAGGAACTCCTGAAATATTTGCTAATTCAGTGCTATTCTTGTAAGTTTTTGCTTTAAATGTCATTTTCCTCTCCTCTCAAAAATTTATCAATGCTGTATTCTATTAGATGGGATTTATTCCTGAACCTTCCATCTTTTACTAATCTCTCTAATAGCTTGATTTTATCCTCTTCAATTGAAATGCTTAATTTCTTTTTCATAGTATAATGTAGCAAAATATGCCTTTATAAACCTTTCTATAATTTACCACTCTAAAGAGGTTACTTTTAAAGCCTTTGTTACATTTCTAAAGATTTTGGCTTTATGAAATCTCTACTTGAAAAAATTCGGGTTACTTACCGGCCACTAACCAGCTTGATATAAAACTTATAACCCTCTTCAGAATTCCACTGTAGCTGTTTGTGCTTTCTTTAGTGTTTTCATTCAAATCAGTTTCATTTTCTTCATTATCTAATTCGTCTTCAAAATCAAAATCGCTTTCTTTTTCTGTAAGATTCTTTGCTGGAAAACATTTGGAGTTATCGCTAACCACGCAATCATCACAATCTGCATCAAGCTCAACCTTAACTCCATTATTCCTAAAAATCTTGAGATCGAAGTAAACAGACCCGATTCTTTTATCGTCTGATAATATTGCTCTTTGATTATTGACGCAGACCAGCAGCTTCTCTTTTTTCTTGCTGTAGTCTACTAAAGTGATGTTTATGTTCTCAATTACTAGGCTCTCTCCTTTTTCTATGACTACCGTTTCGCTCTTGCCATGACTAAACGGCATTAAAAAAAGAAAAATAACTGCAATAACCCAAATTTTCATGAATATATTAGCGAGGAAAAAATTTAAATGCTTATTCACTGAATTTTAGCATGAAAACGCCGCGACTGGGATTTGAACCCAGACACCCTCACGGGAACAGGTTCTCTTTTTGAGATTTTTCTTTAACGCTTTATTCAAGACCTGCGCAATACCAGATTATGCGATCGCGGCATTAATCATGTGGGAATGTTGCTTTATAAAATTTAGTTTCTTGAAATCCACCCGATAAGTGACCATGCTCTTTCTCCCATTGCATCTTGATTTAAGAGCAGATACCACCAGTCAAATATCATGTGAAATAAAAGTCCGATTAATATAAAAAGAAATATTTCATGAATCAAGAAAGTTAACATAAATAGAAGCAGCCACACCTCCCACGTATGGAAAATATGTAGCGAATCACTATGTGGTTCATGAACTTTACTTCCAGGTACATGATAAAAATATCCATTGAAAAAGTTTAAATCTCCTTTTTTCACAACATAATAAATATAGTGGTCAACATCGAAAACAAACCCGCTCAAGAATACGACAATGCTATATGCACCTATAAACGGATAGAGTGCTACTGCAAACACCAGTGCAAATAATGCATGTAAGGAAACTTGTTGCATAAACTGAAATTAAGGAAAAGTTATTTAAAGATATCTTTAAAGTTTTATTTTTCTATGGAACATGAAAATCTCGACGTCATTTTGTTGGCTGCAGGCTACAGTACCAGATTATATCCTCTAACAAGAAACTTTCCAAAGCATTTACTGGAAGTCGGAGGAAAGCCGGTAATCACAAATATCGTCGACAAACTGGAGAATCTAGGGGTTAATAGAGTCTATGTCGTGACAAACAATCGTTATTTTCCTCATTTTGCAGAATGGAAGCAAGGATTAAATACAAATCTGGAAATAGAAATCTTAAACAATGGGACATCCTCTGAAGAAAAAAGGTTGGGAGCAATAGGAGATATTTATTTTGTAATAAAAGAGAAGTCTATTGCAAATCCGGCTTTGGTGATATGCGGGGATAACCTATTCGATTTCAAATTAAACAAGCTTGTCTCCTACTTTAGAGAGAAAAATAGGGATGTAGTTCTGTTAAGTGAAGTAGCGGATAGGGATGTGCTGAGGCATTTAGGCGTTGTCAGCCTTGATGAAGATAATAGGATTACTCTTTTTAAGGAAAAGCCAGAAAACCCTTTTTCAAACCTAGCTAGCAGCGGCATCTATCTTTACACGAAAGAAACAGTTGCAATGATAAAAAAATATCTGGAACAGGGAAATAATCCTGATCAGCCAGGGAGATTTATTGAATGGCTTTATCCTAGAAAAGATGTATACGGATTTGTCAACAAAGGAAGGATTATCGATATAGGTACTCCTGAAACTTTGGAAAAAGCAAGGAGAGAATTTACCTTTTCTTCCTGCTCTTAATTAAGACCTGCGCAATTTTTTTGTCAAGTTCATCTATTTTTCTTTCAACAACGTAAATCCTTCTCAAGCCATAGACAATTCCAAAAACAGCACCAACTAAAACATAAAGCATAATTGTATTGATATCAGCCATTATAATTTCACCTCTTAAAACATATATTTTTCATTATTTATAAATTTATTGCATACTTTTGAAATTAGAGATATTTTTGATGGGGCTGCCAGGATTTGAACCTGGGACTTTGAGTTACAAATTTCCATTTGCAATCTCTCGATCTTTGAGCCTGGCCTTAACTGACAGACATATCAGTCGACTGTGCTTAAACATAGTTAATGTGCACCAGCCAAACTATGCTACAGCCCCATAAAAAGAATTAATGTCAATTTCTCCTTTTAAAATCTTTTGTCTCTCTAAAATATTAGTTTTTGACGGGCAGAATCCATGTTTTTTCCAGATTTGGTATTTTGTCATGTGCTTAGTGGAATTGAATCCAATTTTTTTCATCCATTGATTTAAATTATCTAGACCATTTAAATTGATTTGGTTAATAAATAATTGTTTTCCATTTCTAAATGTTGGATATTCTGAAATATGTCTAGGATTGAATCTCATTTCTGTTAATATATCTATAACCTCCTTCTGTAAATTTTTGCTCTGTGTAGAAAAACTGATTACTGGATAATAATGTTTATTTCTATACCTTCTCTTAAACACTAAAGAAAATTCAGTGTCCCCCAATCCTTTTATGAATTCTCTTTTAATTCTCATGTTTGATTTTCTAATTATCTCTGGAATATGTATATCCTTCTTTGACCCTAGTGGAATTCCAATGACCCTATTAAAGAAAGTGATTATCCCTTTTGAATTTGTGTAGCTATGTATACATGAATGGTTTTTTCTTCTGTCAAATCTAATGTTAATTTCTCTGTTAAATAATCCTTTAAAGATTGGCTTAATTATTTTAATATGAAACTCTTTCTCATCTATTAAATGTCCCGAATATCCTATAGGATGACCATTGAAACCATCATTTCTTCGATAGATATTCATGGTTCCATCCCCTATGTGAATTCCTATTAAATAACTTAACTCAGGGGTTAATGTTGACGGAATCTTTAGATCTTTCTTAATATCTGTCCTACTGAATTCCACTTTTGAAATATCAAGTTTCATATATATTTTTAGAAATATTTTCCTTTATAAACTCAGTGCGGGTGCGTGTCACATGTCATGTGAAATTAGAAAAACGCCTCGGGCAGGAGATCCATTGAGTTCAAATTCTTGAAATCAAACTTGAACCTGCTTATGGGACATGACTGTCTGACCACACGATCTCCGTCAGCAGATAACAGTTTCACATTCATTTAAAATGAAACGTGTGCTCTACCTACTGAGCTACCGAGGCATAAATGGAGATTAAATATTTTCTCTTAAAAAGGTTTCTATAAGGAAGTCAATTGTGTAGCCTCATGACATATGTCACCGGGTTACACACGAAGTCAATTATATCTTGGGTCTATCATTCTTCTGATCTTTCTATGATTTCTGTAATCATCAAATGCACCATTGCTCTCCATATACCTATGCTGAGTTTCTGAGTGTGCAAACATCGCATGATAAACTTCATGCATTCCAACGCTTACCGCTTCCTCAATCCCCTCTAGAAGAACTCTTGATTTTGAGCCTTCACTAAAATTGTAGAATCCTAACAAGCCAGGATCTCCCATTGCTTGCTTGTCACCAAATTCCAAATATACAATAACGGGATTATCATACAACCCAAAAAATAAGTTCGGGTCTTTTTCTATTACGCTTGTTAAATCTGACATTTTCAATCCAAAAACTCCTTATTTTTTATTTTTTCAGGCAAATATTTTTCAGCCATGAAGCTGATTCCCCTGCTGCTTAATGCCTGTATTTCTGCTTTTGATCCCAGTTTTCTCATTGCTTCAAATTGCTTTTGCCACGATTTATTGTCTTTAAACCAAGAATATTCTTTAATTTGTTTTAACCTGCTCAAGTCATGATCTTTTAATTTTATAAGGTGTTTATGAAGGCCGTATTTCTCTATGTCCTCGATAGTTATTCCTAAATATTTAACATTAGGTATTGCCATCTTATCCGACATGGCAGCAAGATTTATACTGCCAAACTTAATTACAGAATATATATAAAATCCATAAGCATCAAAATCGCACATTACATATATTGGAAGTTTATACTCCTTACTCAGTCTCTGTAATAATCTTCTTATTCCTCTGGTGGTCTGGCCTTGTGAACTCACGATTATGCAATTATTTTTATCCCAGAACTTATGCTCATGTAAATTCTCCCAAACCGCAGCCTTCTCCATATAAAGAATGTATTTTGCCGCTATCTTCTTGAATTTTATATCTTCTACGTTTGACGGTATCGACCACCCACCGGATCCCAATTTGCTCCAGTTAATTACATCTCCCTTATCTTCTATAATGACCTTTCCTGCCACGCTTCCATTTTTATTCGCATTTATATGCATCTGCTCTCTGCTCTGATCAGTTATTAATTCCAGATCCTCTATTACTGAATCTGACTCTGTTTGGTCCTCAACTACGTCTACATTAGTGCCAAGAATAGTGCGCTTTGCCATGTAAAAAACATCTCTCAGAGAAGCGTGTTTTTCCTCTTTTATCAGATTGTCACTTATAGCTGCCACATCCAATGTCTGCAGGAATTTCTTTGCATGTGCAACATGGAAGAAGTATCTTGATGATTTTTTATTCCCAAGTCTTACTGTTTTCGTCTTTTCGTCAAATTCTACATTAGAGAGTGCACGAATAGGTATATCTATCCCGGGGTTCTTTCCTTTGTTTATCTGTTCCAGGATATTATTTCCCAGTTCTTTTAACTTCGAGGGTTGTTTGCTTTTCTTTTTTTTCATGTTTTATTTTTTTATCTCCAGTTTCTTTTGTATTTTGAGGGGGTTCATTTTCATCTCCGCCAATATTCCCTGCCTCTAAACTTGGAAGCTCCTTCTTTAATATTCTCTGCAATTTTTCTTGAATGACTTCTTTTTTATTATTTGTCAAGTTACTTAATGAGTTTGCCAATTCTGGAATATATTTCTCAAACAATCCTATTTTTTCACGCTGCTCGGCTGCTCTTATGTGCTTGTGAATGTATATACTTAATTTTCTTCCGCATTCCTGCAGTGCAAGTTTTATTTCTTTTATAATATCTTCATAGTGTGCAATTGCTTCTTTCGCTTCATTTGTGAAAGGCACCCAGACACTTGCTATATGTACTAAAATTATCGCAGGTCCGGTGGGTAGATTATTCCCAGATTGTTGTAATCCATAAGGTTTCCAGTTTGTTTCTGTAACAGCTTGAGTAATTGCGCATGCACCCTGCTGATAAAGTAGCGGAACACGATTGGCAAATCTCATCAATCTTATTTGAGACTCTTTCTCCAGCTCTCCTCCAAAAGCAATTCCTACTTCTATCTGGAACGGCATTCCTCTATAAACAGCAGGCGACCTTGTTGAAGTTGCATAAAAATCTGCATTGATTTCTTTCTTCAATCCTTTATCTAACAACTCTGCTTTAATTGGGCTTAAGCAATCTCCTGGAGGCGCCATTATTTTTGTTTCCTGCAGCGATTTAAAGAGTGCTTCAATTTCTTTAGGCTCAAGTTTTTTCGGTTTATCTTCTGTTTTTAATTTGGCATTATCGCATATTTCTTTCGCTGTCTGCGGTCCTATTCTTGAAAAGTCAGATTGTAAAAATCCGCTTAATGTATTCGCTCGAGTATCCTGCAGCATCTTTATCAAATGCCCCAATTCTATACCGTATGGATGCGGCTTGATCTCTTTTGTTTCTATTGGGAGTTCTTCAGTTACTCTTTCATAAACTAGCCTTTGTTTTTCAGGATCTGTATAGATGAATGTTGCATGGGGATTTACGATAGCAGTTTCTTTAACATATTCGTCGACGCTCTGCTTTCCTTTCAAATACCTTCCCTCTATCTCTATCTCAATTTTAGTCCCATGGTCTTTATCCCAATCAACTTCATTATCTTTCAGGACATTAGGATCATTTTTTTTAGTATCAATCTGCAGTTCAAAATAATGCGCTACCTTTTTCGGCCCGACTTTTGAATAAATCTTTGTGGACTTTCCGGTTGTTAGCTGCGAGTATAAAACAGCTGCACTTATTCCTATTCCCTGCTGGCCTCTTGATTGCCTCATGCTGTGAAATTTGCTTCCGTACAATAATTTTCCAAAAATATTCGGGATTTGCTGCTTCACAATACCAGGTCCATTATCTTCTACAATCACTATAAAGCGGTTTTCATTAACCTGTTTAAGCTCAATCTTTATCTCAGGCAGGACTTTCATCTCAGTGCATGCATCTAAAGAATTATCAACTGCCTCCTTCACAACCATCATTAGCGCCCTAGTAGGGTTATCAAATCCCAGTAAGTGGCGGTTTTTCAGGAAGAATTCAGAGATTGAAATTTCCTTTTGCTTCTTTGCCAGTTCATCTGCTACAGTTGCCATTAAAATTTCTGGAAAAATCTTGGGTTAATAAAGTTTTGTTTATTCAAGTTTAGAAAATCTTTCTTCTAATTTTTTGTAAACCGGGCCGTGAGGAGCTCCTTTTAAGATATCTAAAATTGCAATTCTTGCGAGATGTACGTCTTCAACATGGCCTATAATCCCGACGGTTTTTCCGTAAATTGACAATCTCACTTTTGCTATCTGCTCAATTGTTTTCCTGCATTTTCCTCTTGTTCCTATCAATCTAGATTTCATCCTCGAGAACTTTTTTTCCGAGCTTCCGGAATAATGTTTTATATCAATAAGATCAAAACAGTTTTCCTCGTCGACAAGTGTCAATGCCACCTCAGGATTAAATCCTCGGCCTATTGCTTTTAGTATATGCTCTGCCTGGTAAATTTCAACCGGCTCTCCAGAAATTTCAACTTCGCCTTCTTTAGAATTAACTTTTAGTTTTGTATTAGTCTTCTCTTCTATTTTTCTTTTAGTTTTACCGTCGACGCCAACAACAACGGCAATTCTTGCTTTTGGTATCTTTATTTCTACCATTTAAAATTCTTCAATGTTTTGAAGTTTTTTTAGATATCCTTTATTTTTCAGCCATTCTATCTGGCTAGGCCTGTATTTGAAAATTATGTCTCCTTTATCATCTCCACCCATCTCCCAAGGCTCAACTAATACTAGGTCTCCTTCTCTCACCCATAATTTTCTTTTCAATCTCCCAGGAATTCTGCACACTCTTGTTTTCTCGTCGAGGCAGCGGACTTTCATCCTAGATGCGCCAAGTCTTTGATCAACTATTCCAAATGATTGATTATTTCTTGGAAGCTTAACTCTGCTAACCTCAGTTTCTAATTCTTCCTGCTTTTTCAGAAGTTCTTTTTTCTTTGACATAAGAGTGTATTCAGAAATTCTTTTTATAAAACTATTCTTTTAGCCTGAGCAATGCAGTCGTCCTGTAAACCTCTTTTCCGTCTTTTCTCCCGTAGAGCGTGCTTGAGATTACCACTTCTATGCTGAATTTTTTTTTGACTTCAGAAATTATTCTCGAGAGAACTCTTTTGTCTGTTAAATATAAATCATACCCGAATTTCCTGTCTTCTTCCTTGCTGATTATCGTTCTGTTTTCTTTTTCCAGAAAATCTTTTATCATCCTCAGCATTTTCTCATTCTTCGGTCTTATCTGTATTATGGCTTCGTAGTAGGAAGAGTTTTTCTTTTTGCACAGGTTACAGAGAGATTCTTCCTTAATTATTTCTAGTGAATATTCTCCATTAGATTTCATATCTCTTACAGTCCCATTAAGAATTAGTTTTATGTTCATCTTCTTGGGGATTATCTCATCCATTTTTCCCAGAATCACGCCGATGCTGTTTATCTTCGAGTCTTTCTGCAGTTTTAGCTTCTCAGGAATTATTTCACTTATTATTTTTTTGAGATTAATTTCTTGGTCAGTGGATAATTTTGGGTGCCACTTGTTTTTGTATAAGTAAGATCTGCAGTTAGGGCATATCACTATCTTTATATCCTTATACTCTTCAAGTATCGGATTATTTTTCAAGAAGCAATTTCTGCACAGTCCATTAACTAAGGGCTGATTCTTAGATTCAAGCTTTCCGCATTCAGGACAGAATTTATTCATTTCAGTATTGCTATTGCATGTGGTATTTTTTTAATTCTTACAATATCCTCTTTTATTATGAGTTTGTTCTTCAAAGCAAAATTAATTGAATTCTCTCCAACAATGTTTAATGAATTTGCATCCCCTGCAATTTTCAGAGCATCTTCATCAGACATACTTTCGCCTCTGTAAAAAAATTTGGAAACATCCAGCTGCATGGAATCATCTTCAAATTTCTTGCCAATGAGGTTTTCATCGCAGATAGACACAATCTTCCTTCCCTCTGCTCTATGGATTTTTACTATCATCTCCGGTTTTAGTTTACAGGATGCCTGGCTCCGCAAACAGTGCATTTCAGGAGTTGCACAGGACCTTCTTTTATAAGCTGGGTATCTGGCTTGCCGCATTCTCTGCATATCACAAATATCTTTGCATATCTTTCTATCTTCTCATTTATCTGAGTTGAGCCTATCTTCCTCCCAAGTATTAGTCTTCCTTCTTTCACAATCCCGGGAGTCGCTAATTCTTTCTGCAGGAATTTCAATAAATGCTCTGGCTCTCTCCTCAATTGATCAGCAATCTGCAGAAAATTATTTATTATTGTTTTATTCCCCTCTATATGCCCTTGAACTTTAGGCATCTCAAATCTCTCTTTCCTGACAGAAGTATCCGGCAGGTTTTTCATCCCATGTTCCAGCATTTTTTCATAGCTTTCCATTTTCACAGCATTAAAGCAGGAATCCGAGTTTTTAAAATTATCCTAGTATCTTTATCTTGTTAGGCTTAGGCTCGTATATCTCTCCAAGTTTAATCAGCTCCAATATTGCTTCATGAGCTTCACTTTCCTTCAAGCCGGAAGAAGAAATCACTTCATCTATGTCCGCGCCATTTCCTTGATCGGTTTCTTTCACGATTTCAAGAATTTTCTCATTAAATCTGTTTAGCAATTTATTTCCGTTTTGATTAGAGCTGTTGCTACTCTCATTATTATCCTGCGCAGTAATCTCAAACTCTTTCTGCAGCTCTTCTTTTCTAACTCTCATCCATAAGGAATTAACTTTTCTTGAAATCTCGATTGTTATGAACTTTTGATCGTTGAATTTTCTTGGTCTGCCAATAATAAGCACAGTGTCTCCAACATTTAGATCTGCAGCTTTTTTGACCTCGTCATTGAACAGCATTGCCTGGATTATTCCTGTAGAATCGTCCAATACAAGGGTCACTAAAGAGCTTGATGCCTGCTTGTCTATTACCGTTGCTATCAAGTTCACTCTTGAAACCTGCTTTCCATTTACCAGGAGGTAATTAGGATTCCATCCTTCCTGCTCAACGTATTGATTGCTCAATATTGCACTGATAGGAACTTTGTATGCTACTTGTCTTTGTTGGCTTTCCATTTTTTATTTTCAAATTTTTTTATGTTTTATATTTTTTCTATTATGTTAGGCTGAGGATGGTAAATCGTCCCGTCTCTTTTCAATAATTCAAGAGCTTCATTAACTTGCTCTTCGCTTATCCCCTGTTCTGATGCTTCCATTATGATATCGTCTACAGGTATTCTTTTTCCAATTCTTTTCGTCAGATCATTTATTAGTGCCTGTACTTTCACAATCTTGCTGCGCTGCGAAGTTGAAATCCCCGTCGATATCCTGTCGATGTCTATCTGCCCAGATTCAGGGTCAAACCCTACTTGCATCAAGCACCTCTTTAATGTTTCTATCGCATGTAATGCATCTTTCTTCGTCACTTTTTTTGAAAGCCTTACTCTTGCAGAGCCTTCTGATAATCTGACTAATGCTTCCAGCTGTCTTGCCGAAATCGGAATCGGCTTTAATTCCTGCTCGTTGTACGATGGAAGATTTCTTAAATTTACGTAAAAATTTTTTATTTCAT
>CAYIWL010000024.1:0-11528 GCA_964367085.1 Candidatus Woesearchaeota archaeon | reverse complement strand
TGCTCGTTGTACGATGGAAGATTTCTTAAATTTACGTAAAAATTTTTTATTTCATCCACAGCTTCTTTTGTTAATACGGGAATTATTTTTTGCCTCGCATATGAAATATATTTTTTCAAAAATTCAGGAGGGAATTCTGCTTTAACATCTTCAGGATTTTGCTGCAAAGTGAGCACATGGTTTGCAACTCTCGTATCAAATTCCCTTGAAGGAAGATCGCGAATCGGAAATATCAGATCAAAGCGGTTTATCAGAGTTGAAGGCATGTTTATTTGCGACGCAATCGGGATATAAGGATCAAATCTTCCTAATTTAGGATTCGCCGCTGCAAGCAATGTTGTCTTGGCCTTCAAAGTTGCCTGAATATTTGCCTTTGCAATTGTAATTATCTGCTGCTCAAGTGCCTGATGAAGTGCGGCAGTGTCTTCGGGATTTATCTTGTCCATCTCGTCGATAATCGCAAACCCACCATTGGCTAAAACAAAAGCTCCTGCTTCTAGCGCCCATCCTCGCAAGAATTCGTCTTTAACTACGGTTGCAGTCAGTCCTGCAGATGAAGCTCCTTTTCCGGAAACCAGTCTTGCTTTGGGTGCTATTTTTGAAATGAATTGGAGTAGCTGACTTTTTGCAACTCCTGGATCTCCAATTAAAAGCACATGGATGTCTCCTCTTCTTTTTGTTCCATCACTATGCGATTTTTGCACTCCTCCCATTAATTGCAGCATAAGTGCAGCTTTTATATCATCGTGCCCGTAAATTGATGGAGCTATTGAAGAAATAAGTCTTTGATACACTTTTGGATCTTTTGCAACTTCCAGGATTTCATCCTCTTCCTTTTTTGAGATTTTAATTTCTTCAAATGTCTCTTCTACCGGCTCGATATAATTTGAGTCCATCACTAAATCATACCTAGTTGAATGCCCGCCAGTTCTCAAAGGAATTTCGACTTCTTTTACTATTCCAGTTATCATCACTCTAGTTCCGGGGGCAGTTCTTTTCTCCATTTTAGGATCAACTAAATCCCCTTTCAAAAAAACAGCAAGTCTTTTAGGCTGCTCTCCTCCCTCTAATGTTTCAGGGGATTCTTCAAGTACAATTCTTTGAGCATCAACTAAATCTTTATGGATCAATCTGAATTTTCCTTTTCTGCCACAGGAGCATCTCGAAGGCTCGCGAAACTGTGTATCAATTTGGAGAAGCAGCATCGTATTGCCGCATGAAGGGCATTCGAATTTAGCAGACGTAACTTGGGGGCGAACATCAGAAGTCTGCCTGACTAAACCCTCAACAGCAATAAATCTGTCAAGGTGCACGGATCTTATATCTCGGATCCTCAGCAAGTTTGTAGAAGGGAGATTGTTAAAACGTATTTTCAAAAAATCAGAAGGCAAGTCTAAATTATCAAGCGAATTCTCAGCAGCCTTTAACAAATTTTCGGGATCTTCAAGCAGCAAATCAGCAAGCTCAGGATCATGCACCAATATCTCTTTGAAATCAATCAGAACAGACTTCCCGCCTCTCGCTATCTCTTCATGTATTCTTTCCTTATGAGACTCAAAAAAATCCCGGAACTTTTCCAACTGCTCAGAAGTTTCCACTTTACACCCCCTTAAGCGAAAAATATAAGCGGTATATAAATCTTTAGAAACTGAAAATTTCTTTGTAAAGTACAAATTTTCTTTTCAAAAGAAAAGTAAGAGGAGAAGTTTTCATAAGAAACCGCAGGCGTCTTATTGAGCGAAGCGATTAAATTTATTTCTTTAATTTTCTCAGCACTTTTATCAGCTTGTCAACAGCTTCATTCAGTTTTGTTTCTGACCTAGTTCCAGTGCATACAATTTTTCCATTGCTGAATAATAGGAAAGTTGCTCTTGTCCCAGGAAGTTTATATACCAATCCTGGAAATTGCTCAGGTTCATATTCTGTATTTTCCAGTTCCATTGCAAGTGAATTTAAATTTAGATCAATCCCAATAGACCCAGATGCAACCATGTTCTGCACATTTACTTTCGGCACAGACTTAATTTTTATTTTTATCCTCGCCAAATTTTTAATTATTGCCCTTACAGATTCTCTGACTTTCTTCATTGATTTTGCGCCTGTAGAAACAATCTTGCCGGAACTGAAAATCAAAGCAGAAGTTCTAGGTTCCCTAATCCTCATTACAAGTCCAGGAAATTGCTCAGGATTATATTCTGTATTCGGCAGTGTCTCAGCAAGTTTTATTAAAGGAATATCTTGACCGAGAGAAGCAGAGCAGACGATGTTAACAATCTTAATTTCTTTTTTAGCTTTAGACATTATTTCACTCCAAATAGACTTTTATTTATAAAGTAGGAAAGGTTTATAAATGCTATGATTAAATTCTCAAGTAGTTAATTAAATCCAATCTCAAATTCTTTCTCTTTTATTTTCTCTTTTGAATAGTTTTTAGCTTTGTTTTTTATCTCAGAAATTATCTCTAAAGTTGTCGCATTTACTTTTTCTTTTAACTCATCACTAAAATTTTTCAAGAATATTTCTTTAGTACCTATCTGCAGCTTTATCTTATCCTCTTTTTTCAGTTTTGCTTTCTTCCTTAGCTCCTGAATTCTTCTTGACAACTCGCGGACATACCCTTCTCTTTCAAGCTCTTCAGTCATTTTAGTGTCAAGCTCAATTAAGTTTTCTCCATTTTTGAAAGTTACTTGCTTTACATTTGTCTGCTTCTCGATTATACCTTTGAACTGCTCTAACTGCTCACAATTTGGTGATACAATTAACACATTAGGCAGCGGCCACCTCACTCCTATCTTTGCTTTGTCTCTTTGAGCAAGAGTTTCCTGAATAATGTTTTTAACATCTTTCATATGCATTTCCAAATCTTCACGAATTAATTTTTTGCTGGACTGCGGCCAATCCTCTAAGAAAATAGATTCTTTTTCCCCGCCTAAGTCTTGATAAAGTTTTTCAGAGATAAATGGGAGGAAAGGAGCTAGTAGTTTTAATCCATCCAAAAAAGAATTATGCAACACTGCCTGAATTTTTTTATTTTCCAATTCATCTCTTATCAACTGCCCATAAGTTCTTGACAGATCCTCTACTAAAAATTGTTTTATCTCTTGTACTGCCTGCTGTGGCTGCAGCTTTTCTAAATACGTTTCAACTTTTTCTTTTGTGGATTCTCTCCTAGAAATTATCCAGCGCGAAGCAATATCCTCAGCATATTCATCTTTATGTTTGCAGTACAGATTCACATAATTCCCTAAATTCCAGATAACGTCCAAATCTCTCTTAGCTTCTTTTGCTGCACCATATCCAAAATTTAAATTCACAGAAGGGTTTTGAAATGAATAGAGCCAGCGCATGACATCCGCCCCCATTTTTTCAACCGCGTCATCAAACCAGATTGCATTTCCAGCTGACTTGTGCATCGGTTTTCCTTTCTCATCATGCACTTTCTCATAAAGAAAAACAGATTTGTACGGAGAAACATTTTTCAATGTAGTTGACATGAAAAGCATTGAATAAAACCATAATCTTATCTGCTCTCTCATTTCAGTTACAAAATTAGCAGGAAACCATCTCTTCCAATATTCTTTATCATTGAGGTAATTAAGCGTAGAGAATGGAACTATCCCAGCATCCAGCCAGCAATCACCAACGTCAGAAATTCTTGAAACCTCTTTTTTGCACTTAGGGCATTTTATCTTTACTTCATCAATCCATGGCTTGTGCAATTCAGGAAGAGAATCAACTTTTCTAGCATCTATTGAAATCTTTTTCAACTCTTCTTTAGACCCTACAATTTCTGTATGTCCACAACTACATTCGTAAAATGGAAGAGGCAAGCCCCAATATCTTCTTCTTGAAATGTTCCAGTCCTGCATATTATCAAGCCAGTCCTGCATTAGTTTTCCGCCATGCTCTGGCTGCCAGAAAACTTCTTTTGCATTTTTTTTCATCAGCGGTCTTATTTCATCAGAAGATATGAACCACTCAGAAACCAGTCTAAAAACTAATTCTTCTTTGCAGCGCCAGCAATGAGGATATCTATGCCTGTAATTTTCAGCCTTGTACAGGAAATTATTTTTTTCTAAGTCTTCAATAACTAATCTGTGGATTTTTTTAACATTTTTTCCGGTAAGCCATTCAAATCCTTCTAGATAGTCTCCACTCTCATCTATTGGAGAAATTTCAGCAAGGTTTTCTTTCTTTGCCAGCTCGTGATCTTCTGCACCACATCCCGGAGCTATATGCACAATTCCTGTTCCTTCTTCCTCGCCCACGTCTTTCCAGGCAACTACTTTGTGTTTTATATTTTTAACAACAGGAAGGTAATCAAACGGTCCTATGTATTCCAGTCCAATTAATTTATTCCCCTTCACTCTTTCTAGGATTTTATAATTATTTTCAAGAACTTTATCAGCAACTTTCTCAGCAAGGTAATAAACATTTCCAGACTGCTCTGCTTTTACATACATCAATCCTGGATTTACCGCAGCTGCAACATTCGCCGGAAAAGTCCAAGGTGTAGTACTCCAAAGAAGAAGGTAATGATTCTTAGTATTCTTTATTGGAGCTCTAAAGTAGACTGCTTCATGAGTTTTATCTTCATAAGTATCTACTAATTCATGTTGTGCAAGAGAAGTCCCGCAGCGCAAGCACCAAGGCATTACTTTTGTTCCTTTGTACAGCCATCCTCTTTTATGGCACTCTTTTAAGAAATGCCAGATATGCTCTATGTTGTAATCGTCCATTGTATAATAAGAATTATCCCAGTCCATCCACTGCCCTAGCTTTATCGACTGCTCTGTCTGTATCTTAGAATACTTTTCAACTCTTTTTCTGCATGCTTTTGAAAATTTATTTAAGCCATATTCTTCAATCTCTCTTTTAGAATTCAGGCCAAGGTCTTTTTCAACTTCTACTTCAACCCATAATCCTTGGCAGTCAAACCCGTTCTGAAAGCGCTGATCAAAACCCTGCATTGCCTTCCATCTTTGAAAAATATCTTTGTAAGTTCTCCCCCATGCATGATGCACTCCCATCGGATTATTTGCAGTTATAGGACCATCAATAAAAGAAAAAACCTTATTTCCTTGATTTTTTTTTCTAAGCTTGTCAAATATCTTTTTCTTCTTCCAGAATTTTAATATCTCTTTTTCTACTTCTTGCGGGTTGTACATAAGTTCTAGAGTTATTATCCAGATTTTAAAAGGTTTTCCGATAGGCTTTTAAATAAAATAACCTAATCTATGTCTGGTTCATATGAAAAGTAAGTTAAAACGATCAAATGGTGTAGCAAAGATTGATGTTTACAAAGTAGATAGAGATCCAGAGACGATAAAGAAAGCAAGAGAGATGTTTAGGGATGTTGAGCATATAAAGTCTCGTTATAGCGCTGTACAGATATTGAAGATGATAAGGCACGAAAGAACCTTAACTTAAGCTTTCAATTTTAAGCCCTTGGCTTTTACATAGTTCTTTGATTCTTTCATTATTAATTAATTCTCTTTCTCCAATACTTGTGACTTATTGTTTATAGCCATAGCTAAATGAAGGGCATCTGAAGGCTCTAGTTTATAATCTACATCTTTAAATTTCAAGGATAATTCATAGTCTTCAAATTGGGAGGAACAGATATCTATCTGTCTTAGTACGTCGTTGATTTTATGGAATGCCATTTCTCTTTCTTGATCCTTATCAAACATCTTCATCAGTGCCCTATAAATCTCTCCATATGTCAAATTTGAAACAATTACATCGTACTTTCTTCCCACATTATAGAGATAAGTTCGTACTAGCTGTTTCTTATTTTCTTTCTCGTTTGAAAACAACTCTATAAATATACACGAATCAGGATAATGCAAGGGCAACATAAAATTATCAGGATATGGAAATATTTAAATTAAACTGAATCTTTAGAGGATTATGCAAAAGGTTGATGATTTAATAGAGATGTTGTTTCACGTTATTGGTTTTGTGAAGAAGCATCACGATAAAGTTCCAAGAAGCATTTTGAAATTTTATGTTTATCTGAATAATAATGTTAAAAATGGAGAATTTAAAGAAGATAAATTTGAAAAATTGTATAAAAGTTGTAAGATTACTTTACTGGAATTAGTTAAAGATAAAAAATTAATTTTTGACAATGAAACAAAAGAGCAGGAGTGGCTTGCTAAGATGGATGATTTGGAAAAAAGAATCTTACATACATCTAACTATGATGCGTCTTCTAATCATAAATGGGCTTGGCTTGAAGATAAAGTTGTTGAAGCATTTGAAAAAGAAGAAAACTTCGAGATTAGCAAAGAAGTATGGCAAATGTATCAAGATGAGCACGGTCTTGTCACTCAACACCAATTTTATGAAAATATTTTAAGAGGCATTTCAGAAAGAACTTGCGACAAATTGAAGAAATTATTTATATCTCAAGGGGAACATTTCTTTGCAGAACTTGTTGAAACATTAAAAAGACGAGGGGTTTTATTTTTGGATAAGTCCTATTATCTAATACCGGGAATAGCAGTTTATGATATTCAAAGGAACTTCCTTAAATTCCGTGAGGACAAGATTAATTTAGATCCCGTTACAAATAAGCATGAGATAATACACGCGGCATTTTATAATCTGCCAAGAGAGACACAATATAAACTCAAGAGGTTTTTGGAGGAAGAACTTGCAAAGATAAAAATGTTTTTAGATAGATGTAATGAACGGGAGCTAAAGATGATTCATGAAAAATATAAGTTTAAGAATCTCCATCATGCTTTATCTTCTACAGATGAGGTCTTAGCATTTTTGTCAGATCCTGCCTTTGCTCAGTTTATTAGTGATTTGGAAAATTGTACCCCGTTTCCTAAAAGATTTTTTGACAAAATGATGAGCAAAATGAGGAAAAGAGAAAAGTTTAAAACAAAATTATTCGAAATAGAGAGAGAAGTTTATAGCTATTACAGATAAAAATATTTTTATGCATAATAATCTTTGTTAACTATCTTTTTTCATCCAGTTGTATACTGCTATCAAAATCAAAGCAACAACAGCTCCTAAGAAATCCATTCCAATATCAAGAAGTTCAAAAGTCCTTCCTGGAACAAAATGCTGGTGTATCTCATCTATTAGCCCATAAATCGTTGTAGAAAAGATTGCTAAAAAACTAGATCTCTTTTCTGAATAATTTACTGCTCTGTAAATCGTTAATGCTAATCCTGTATAAATTAAAATATGCTGCAGATAAGAATTTATGTAAAACTTTTCTGCTAGAGTTGTGCTTGCAGGAACAGCAGATTGAGACGAGAAATAAAAGATTAATATCAAATACAGATAAACCGGAAACCAGTACTTCATCTGATATTTCCAAAAAGCTTTTTTCATGAAATTAATGCAGAAAGAAAAGCTTAAATCCTTATTTCATTAAACAGATTACATTTATCTCAAATTATTTTGCCCTAATATCTTATTTATTTCATTCATCATGTTGTTAAAATTTCTATTATGATTGTCAACAATGTCCAAAGGCGTTTTGATTCCATATCTATCCATTTTTTCTTTTACTTTATAAAAATTTTCTTGTAAAGTATAAGCTCTCAATAAAAAACTAAAATCAACCTTTTTTATAGTGCATAAATCCGAAGTAATTTTACTAGAATATGCGGCAGGTAAACCTTCAGTTCGTTCATCGATATGCTGAATATCTTCCCATGCAATTAGTTTGTAAAGTGTTGGTTTAAATTCAAAGATTACACCAATATCAACCCCTATCATACCTCTCGGTGTTCCGTAGCTGGCACTACCCCAAAAATTCTCTTGAGCCCTATAGGGAGGATCTGCTCCAAAGAAAACATACCATTTATCTCTTACACCAAATATATCAAGAGGATTTGTATAATGCTCTGTTTTTCTTTTGATTACAAACGGATTTCCTCTTGCTTCGAGCAACATTTGCCTGAAACATAGAGACGACAAATACTCAAACCACATATCAAAATAGCGCTGAAATTTTTCTGTTTTAATCTCTGATCGTACATAACCAATATCATCCAATTTTTCTGAATCTTTTTCAGGATAGTACCGAAAAACATCATCTTTAATTTTATCCTTTATTTCACGCATTCTTTTATCGAATGGAGATGTCTTTCTGTCTCCTTGAGCGAGCAATAAATATTTCTTTTTAATTAATTCAGTTAATAGTTCTATATAATGTACTGTACTTCTTCGAAGGGATTGAGTAAACCCTAGATAAAGATGTTCTTCTTTAAGAGGGATAGCAAATTTGATTCCAAGTTTTTTAGGTAACTCTTCTATATTTTTCTCAGCTTTTTCTTTATCTGTCACAAGTCTTTTGAAGAAGTCCATATCATTCTCATATTCTGATTTTTGCTTATCTAATATGATCATCTTTTCTTTTTTATTATTAGCTTGTTTTACTAGAGCTAAATATTGTAAGCGTTTGGCTGGAATCAAACATCTATTTTCTAAAATAACATCAAGAACTTCAATAGGCGTTCCATGGTAGTATACTAATGGAAGTCTGCCATCAACAATTCTCAGCATTTCTTCGATTGTTAATTTGCAATCTAAAGTATCAAGATAGATTTTTGTCTTCATTAATTTCTCATATTCATTTTTTCTTTGATCTTGAGAATTGAAGATTCTTTTTTCTAAATCATCCATTTTCGTAAACCATTCCCTCTCTTCTTGTTTATCATTAAACCTAAGTTTATCTTCTTCAACTAGTTCTAACAAAGCCACTTTACAACCGTTATACAACCTATCGAATTTGTTTCTTTCAATATTGCTTTCTTTAACTTCAAATAGATATGCAAATAATTCTAAAATCGCCTTTGGGACTTTTTCGTTGATGCTTTCCAGATGTCTAATCACCCTTCTAACCATATCTGCTAAATCATGAACTTCCTGCATAGAATAATAAAGAACAACTATAATTTAAATGCTTTTAATCCTTATTTCATTTTTTTACTGATATCAATATTCTGCTTGCATTTCTCACATTGAAACCTTATTGTATCTATCGTCTTTTTCTTTCCAGTTTCTTCATCAAGTCTTTGAACCTTTTTCCTTTTGAAAGATTGCTGCGCTTCTCCGGAATGACTGCAGCTTGGACAAGTATATTTTATATTAACAGTAAGCGAATCTTCATATTCTCCTTTCTCAACACTATAACTGCATTCTGGGCAAACATATTCCTCAGCCCTTATCTTTGTCTTTCCTGTTTTTTTATCCTTTGGCTTTCCCATCAAACCATTGCCGCATTTCGGGCAGTGCTCGCGGAAAACCCAGGCCCTAGCTTTTCCATTTCCAAGAATCCTGTTTGTAAAGTAAACACATTCATCCATCGAGCTAGGCTCTTTCAAAGACATAAGAAAAAAATTAGGAAATAGGGATTTATAAAACTTTTTTAATAAAGCCCATACCAGTACATAATTCTTTTTATTGTTCTGTCAATAACTATTGATGTCTCATCGTATCTGCCGCTGCTTATTATTCTGCAGATATCATAAGTTACCATTGACAGGCTCCGTTCATCTTTATAGCTGGCAATTCTTTGATTTAATGCATTTATTTCTCTCTTATCAGCTAAAGAATCTTTATTTTTATCAATCAAATCATTAATCCTTTGCAGGCTTCTCTTTAATCTTGTATAAGTCTCATCCTTTGAGCGCGAGGAGTAAACTGCATACTCTTCAAGAACCTGCCCTATCCGGCCGTAAAACTCGCTTCTTATCTGCCAGATATCCTTTTTAGGAATTACTCTTTCTACTACTATGGGGGTAAACTCTTCCTCATTTTTTGAGCCAAACAGCCCTTTCAAGAAGTTAAACATCATAAAAATAAAGGTTCTGTGCTTTAAATATTTTATTAGCTGGAAATATTCATTTTATTGTATCATTATCATGGTTTTCTTTAGGCAACCACTCCTGTTTAGTAGCTTCTCCAGTGAGCTCTTTGATATTTTTTCCAACATTGAAAACCCATCCTGAAAACTTTTTTGCAAATGAAACTCTGTCTTCTGAATCATTTTTTATATCAAGACCATTCTGATTTATTATCATAAAAGCACCTACAATCAAGAAAGCAATTATTATCCAGGTTATTTTTCCCATTTTTATTGTAAACATGAAATAATATTTAAATCTAATGTTTGCGCTTAAGCTGGAAATACTCATCCAAGACTTTAAAGGACTCTTTTAAACTTTCCCCAACGATTTTATATGATAATCCGAGCAGGGATAAGATATTGTCCAAGATTATCGTTGGCCTGGTTATTATTTCTTCTGGCTTTGTTCTGTTTATCAACATTTTTGCCTGGATTGGAACAATTTCCTTCTTTCTTCTTTCCAACTTGAAATGGAGAAGAGACAGAATAGCTTCTCCTTTGTTTATAATTGCGTCTCTCCTTACAGAGAAAACAACGCCAGGGTTTTTTGAATATATTTTTATTTCTTCATCTTTAATTGGATCATGAATTCTTGCTATCAGCTGTCTTTTTTTAACTGCATCTCCTAGTTCTACTTCAATGTGTAATATGCCTTGCATTGGAGAAATATATCCTAACCTGTTGTCTAGAAAAAACTGTTTTACAGGAAGGTCTAAAACTCCATTCAGCAGTCCACCATATATTAAAATATTTTTCAGCCCTTTTAAAACCTGTTCTGTAAAATCATCTCTCAAAACTAATGCTCCTCCAATTTCTACAGTTAGGACAGGAACTTTATATACATTGAACGATTCAATTGCCATCATTCCTCTTTCTCCTTCTCTCTGCAAAATTATTTCTGAGCCGAATGCGTGGCTTAATTCTTTTAAATAAGCGCACTTATCTTTCTTAAAGATCCTAGTATGAGGCAAAAGAAGATTTGCCCTTCCGTCATGCAGATCGATTCCGAAATCACATTTGCTAATAACTTTCTTCAATAAGGTTTCTGCAATTTTATAAGAAACAGATTCTCCTTTCCTGTTAAAACATCTGTTTAAATCTTTATTGTCGAAAGAAATATATCGTGATTTTCTTCTGAATCCCCATGGATTTAATATTGGCAAAAAGATTATTGTGCCGTGAAGCTTTTCAGGATTTATTTGCTGGATAAAATTTCTTATTACTTCTATACCATTGATTTCATCTCCATGCATTCCTGCTGAAATGAAAATTGTTTTGCCTAAATCTTCACCTTTTGCAATTAAAATCGGAATTTTCAGTTCTTTCCCTTGGTATGTCGCTACAGTTAGAACTCCTTTGTTTATTTTCCCGGATTCAGCTTTGCAAGTTCCGATCTTCATGAATTAGGTAATTGAAAATAGGTATATAAATTTTAGGTAAATTTTTAAGCTGAATTTTATTTATCTTATTTAATAGCCCCGTGGTCCAGCGGTCAAATTAGCTTTTGCTAAGACCTTAGATACGGCCCTCTGGAGGCTGTGACCCAGGTTCGAATCCTGGCGGGGCTATTGGGCTCGTGGTCTAGTGGCCATGAGTTAACTAGCAAACACTGCTCTCACTCAGCAGAGATCGTCGGTTCAAATCC
>CAYIWL010000023.1:0-11733 GCA_964367085.1 Candidatus Woesearchaeota archaeon | reverse complement strand
AAGACCTGCACATCATTTCTGATTTGGTGCTCTAACCAGACTGAGCTACGAGCCCATAAAGAATTTCAGAACTACATTTCTTTTAAAGGTTTTGGATTAAAACAGTAAAACATCCAACGCTTTAACAGAAGCCCCGGTCATAACTCCTAAGCTACCTGAAGAATAAGTTGGACTATCCCTTACAAAATCTCTAAAGTTTTTTGGAGCAATCACGTAAGCTATTAAGGGAGCACTTACAGTCGCTGCTAGGCTGTGAGAAGCTATTTTCTCTAAAGGCAAATCAAGTTTATTAGCTGCATATTCTCCGGCAGAAGCAGCGGCATATCCCGATAGTACTCCCAATCCAAATGCAAGAACTTTATGATTGATCGCAAAAGGAAGGTTATATCTTACTGCAAAATAAGCCTCATTGCACAACCATTTCAATCTTCCTGCTTCTTTTGGAATTTCTTGTTTTTTCATGGATAGTTAGGTTTAAAAGCTGTTTAAAAATATCACTAGTTTAATTTCCATAATATTTCATAATGCTTTGCATCTACATTTGCTTTCCCGCCCCTTTTTATTTTCTTTTCTTTTTCTAATCTGTAGAGAAAATGCCGTGTAGTATTAACCTCTACATTGATTAATTTGGATATCTCCTTCGTACTTAGAGTTTTATTTTTTAGTATTTTTACTATTTTATTTTTACTGTATCCTGGTTGTCTACTTATCCCTTTTCTTTTTTCAGACAGTAAAATGTTATTAATCAATTTGTATTTAAATCCCCTTCTATTCTTTAAGCGTTCAATAATCATTTTTCTCCTAAGGAAATCTAAGTGATATTTTGTTCCTTGTCTAGAAAGTTGTAGTAGATAAGATATGTCCTTTACCGTTAACGAATTATCCATAAGGAGTTTTATAATTTGATTTTTGGTTACATTTGTCCCTTGATTTCTCCAAAATTTTTCTTTTCTTTTTATAAAATTTTCAATAGCAGTTTCTTTATAATCAAGTGTTAAGAAAGGATATTTATTTTTTAAATCACAATAATCAAGCCAATATTTCTTTAATCCCTCATTTAATATATAAAGGCCATACATTCCATTAGGGCTTTTTTTACTTATAGTATATTTATAACCTAATTTTTCACACAACCTTGTTATATCCATTATAAGTGGTTTGTTAATCAATCTTATCTGAATCTGTCCCGAATCAACACTCCCTTCATCAATAATGAACGCGGTCAATATTGCTATCAAATCTTCTTTTGAGCAAGTGGATAATTTAGATAATCTTGCCACTTTTGATAGAAAATTATTTGTAGACCCTCCCATATAATTAAGTAATATCAAAGATGGAATCGACGGAAGATAAATCCTGGTATTCCCCTCCTCTTTAAAGTAATCATTTGGAAATTTAATATCTCCAAAAACGTATTGTGCTTTATCTAAGAAGGACAATTTCAGTTTTTGATTAAATTGTCTGTATCCACTATATATAGAATTCCTGTCCTTAAATCTAATATAACCTCCATCTCCCATTAGGTGAGCGATCAACATATGAAATATGGGAGACACAATAACTGGAATACGCGGGTTATGAATTTCAATTCTACTTTTTTTAGTTCTATAAGATGTTATATTCTTTTCTAAGTTTTTTAAATCAACTTTTAAGTATTCACATAATTTTAGTAATATATCCAACCTTCTATAATTTTTATAAGAAGGCTCAAGATTATCTTTAAATGATTCAAAAACAATTTTATTGTTAGTTTGTAATAAATTAAATAACTTCCTCAGTGTTATTCTTTCTAATCTTAATCTTTTTGTACAATCTAATAAAAACTCTTCTTTTATCTTAATTGTTGTTTCCAAGGGAAATCTTCCTATTGAAATTTTTTCCATAAACTTTAAATAGTATTGATACTTTAAATACTTTACTAAAAGGGTTTACCGAAAATGCTAATAGGATTGGTTGGAGGACCAAGTAAGGGAAAAAGTACTTTTTTTAAAGCAGCTACTTTAGCTGAAGTAGAAATAAGTGCTCGCCCGTTTACAACTTTAAAAGCAACTGAAGGAGAAGCCTATGTAAAAGTAGACTGCGTTGATAAAGAATTCAAAGTTAAATGCAATCCTCGTTATGGTTTTTGTATAAACTCTAACAGGTTTGTTCCGATAAAAATAATGGATGTTCCAGGATTAGTTCCTGGTGCAAGCGAAGGAAAGGGAATGGGGAATCAATTTTTGGATTCATTAAACGAGGCAGATGCATTAATCCATATCATTGACGTTTCTGGAAGTACAGACGAGAATGGAAACCAAGTTGACAAGCTAAGCCATGATCCTGAAAAAGATATCAAATTTCTGGAAAGTGAGCTCGATCAGTGGTATCTGAGGATTTTAAAAAAAGGCTGGGAAAAATTTTCAAGGACAATTATCCAGGCGAATCTCGACGTAAAGAAAGAATTGGCAAAGCAGTTAAGCGGATTGAGGGTCGATGAGGAAATGGCTCAGGAGTCAATAAAAGGTTTGAACTTATCTCACAACCCGGCAACATGGAGCAATGAAGAGCTGTTGAATTTAGCAAGGGAATTAAGAAAGAGAAGCAAGCCAATCATCATCGTAGCAAACAAAATCGACGTCGAAGGAGCAAGGTTTAATTTTGAAAGGCTGAAGGAAAAATATGAAATGATTGGATGCAGTGCAGAGGTAGAGTTGGCATTGAGAGAGGCTGCTAAGCATAATCTGATAAATTATATTCCTGGAGAAGATTCTTTCGCAATTGCAAAGGAAAGCGAAAATAAATTAAGCTTGGATAAAAAAAGGGCTCTAGGTTTCATCGAAGAATTCCTTGAAGAAAATCATACTACGGGAGTTCAGGATGTTTTGAACAAAATTATTTTTGAAAAATTAAAATACATTGCAGTTTTTCCAGGAGGAGTTAACAACTTAAAAGACTCGCAAGGAAGAATAATTCCTGATTGCTTCTTGCTAAAAAAAGACAGCACTGCTCTCGACTTCGCATACAAGTTGCATAAAGATTTGGGTGACAATTTTATAAAAGCAATTAATGTTAGGGATAAAAGGCCGATAGGAAAAGAGTATAAGTTAAAAAACAGAGATATAATCGAAATAGTTTCAAGGAAATAACAAGTTTTATATATTCTAAGCTTATTTTTACGTTTATGAAAATCCGCCTGAATGAAAAACCGCAAAACGTCAGATTGATTCTAGGTTTTCCCGGGTTTGGATTGGTTGGCACTATCGCTACAAAGTTTCTGATTGAGCACCTGGATGTAAAAAAAATAGGCGAGATTGAATCTAATAAGTTACTGCCTTTAGCAGCTATCCACAAAAACAGCCTGATCGGCCCATTAGATTTGTTCTATAATAAAAAATACAATCTTGTAATTTTGCAAACGCTTTCAGATTTAGCAGGCAGTGAATGGAAAATAAGCGAGATTATCGAAGAGCTTGCCAGAATTTTAAATGCTAAAGAAGTTATCATCTTAGAAGGCTTGCCAAGTAATAAAACAAAAGGCGAGTTAAAGACTTATATGTATTCTGATAATAATCCAAAAAATGCTGAGAGATTAGGATTGCCAATGCTCAAAGAGGGAGTAATGATGGGTGTGACTGCAACAGTGATGTTAAGGTTAGAAAAAATTCCTGTTTCTGCTATTCTTGCCGAAAGTCCAAGCAAATTCCCCGACAGTGAGGCTGCTGCAAGAGCAATTCAAGTTCTTGACAAGTACTGGGATTTAGATATAGATTTCAAGCCACTGATGAAAGCAGCTAAGAACTTTGAAGGCATGCTTAAAGAGATGATGGAGAAAGTTAAAGAACAGCAAGCAACTGCTCCTGCTGCTCAAGGAAGGGATCCTGATTTGGAGTATATAGGATAAATTTAAAAATAATTTTTCTTTCTTGGTTTTATGAACTGCATAGGAATTGAGAGCACCGCACACACATTTTCTTGTGCTGTTGTAAATGATAAAGGAGAGATTTTAAGCGAAGCCAGGGAGATGTATAAAAATCCTGAGAAAGGAATTATCCCAAATGAATGCGCTTCTTTTCTTAAGAAAGTTAAAGATAAAATATTAGAAGAGGCAATTAAGAATTCAAAAATAAAAAAATTTGATTTAGTCGCTTTCTCTCAAGGTCCGGGTATGCCTCTAAGTTTGTATGTCGGATTGCATGCTGCAAGAGAGCTCTCAGAGAAATATAATATCCCATTGGTTGGGGTCAATCACTTAATATCGCATTTAGAAATCGGAAAATTAATGTGTAAAGTAAAAGATCCTGTTTTCATCCTCGCTACAGGAGCTAACACTCAAATAATTGCTTTTGAAGGAAATAAATACCGAATTTTTGGAGAATGCCTGAGCATCGGTATAGGGAATGCGTTTGATAAATTCGGAAGAGAGATTGGATTGGGGTTTCCAGCAGGCCCAAAAATAGAGGAGCTTGCAAAAAATGGAAACTATGTAGAATTGCCTTATGTTGTGAAAGGAATGGATGTTGAATACTCAGGAATTATAACGAAAGCAATCCAGCTATATAAAAAAGGAGTAAAAAAAGAAGATTTGTGTTTCAGCTTACAGGAAACAATGTTTTCGATGCTAACTGAAGTAAGTGAAAGAGCACTTGCACATACAGATAAAAATGAATTATTATTGATCGGAGGAGTTGCAGCAAATAAAAGATTGATTGAAATGCTAAGTATAATGTGCAAAGAAAGAAATGCGAAATTTGAAGTTGTCCCGATGAAGTGGAGCGGCGATCAGGCAGCAATGATAGCCTGGACAGGAATTTTAGAATACAGGAAAAACAAAAAAATTTACGATGATTTAGAGATTAGCAAATTAGATATTAATTCGAGATGGAGGATAGACGACTAGCTTTTGATCATATATTATAATCTAAACTCTTTTTTACAGAAGAATAGCAAGGCTCATGGCTTTCTGATAATTTTTCTTTTTGTTCTTTAGGACTATCGGGTCCAGCTTGCTGGATAGAATCAGTTTTATTCTCCAATCCATTCCCCCCTTCTAATGCTCTTCGCAAAGTTGGAAGATACGGAAACGGGCGTTTAGTTTCAGTGTTCATTGTGCTTAACTTTATTCCTAAATGTTTTAAAAACTTATCTGTAAAGTATTCCTGTGAAGAAGTTTATCCTGTCAAGCTGGTATAATACATAAAGGATTATAACTATCAGAATAAGCAAAGTTGCTATCAGCGCACATTTCCCTGCAAAATTAATCTTCTGCCATCTCACCTGCTCGCGCATCAGCTTTTGAGAATATCCTAATTTGTACGTTCCGGTTTTATCTTTCCAGACAAGGCTGTCCTCATCCTTAGTTAATACCATAAATATTTTTCCTGATAATGATTTTATAAACTTTGTTGTGAAGCAATTATTGTTTTGTTATAGTGAATCTCGAGCCCATTATCGGATTGTAAAACGCCGAGATCCTTAAGTTCTGAAAGACAGTTTTCAATTCAGGGTTTGTTTCGGAAACAGTTTTGTTGGATTTCTCAGCCAAATTAAGAATAAAGTTATCCAGCTCCTCGTTTGTATCAAACTGGATATTCGTCGGGATCATCTCATTTTTGTATCTGACTTTTATGTCATTATATGAATAGCAGATAATTTCAGAAATATCTGAATCTTTAAGCAGTGGCTCTATTTTTCCAAATCCTTTTATGTACTTCACAAGATAGTATTTTATCTTTCTCAGGTAGCTGTCAGAATATTTTATTTTGAGCATCTGGCAGGCTTTTTTAATTTCGTCAATCAGAAAACTTTCTCTCTCAAGCACAGCAGGATCTTTGATAATCTGCTGCTTTAAATTTGCTTTTACATAATTAAGGATTTTCCAGTCAATGGGTTCCATCTCGGGCTCGATGATATTAAATCTCAGCATTCCATTTTCTTTGGAAACTTTTTGCACGAAGTCATCAAAGCTTTTTCCACCGCCCTTTATGTTAATCGCCTGCGTTTCTGCAATCTTCGTCGATATCGGAGCAGGAGGGGGTGGCGGAGGCATAGAGGGAATATCAATAACACTAGGATTTTTAGAAACTTGAATTTTTGGCTCTTCATGCTTTTCTGCAGACTCAATATGCTTTATTTCAACTCTTGGAATTTTAATTCTTGTTGTATTAGAATAATTTCTTCCAGCAACCAGCAAAGCTTTCGTAAATCCCTTGACAAATCTAACATTCCTTTTTAGCTTTTTATTAGGTCTTATCTCAAGAACGCTAATCAGTTTTTCCAGCTCATCAAGAGCCTCTTTTTGTTCTGGGTTAGGTGAAAGAAATTGGATTGGCATTATTCTGAAAAGATATCTTTGTGTACAGGCGGAGAAGCCTTAATATATTTCTGGATTAGTATTAAGCTGCGCATTATCATCTTGTTCTGTTCAACCAAGTCTGAAATACGATTAAGCAAAGGCTTTAGTTTCTCATCCTCAGTTTCCGCAACCATATATTTGCCAGCTTCTTTAAAAAAATCCGTCATTGATTGAATTTCTTTTGAAGTCGAAGCAAGATTCTTTGAAACCTCTTTATTGCTCTCTATCAACTCAACTAGCTTTTGCTGAAGTTTTATATTAGAATCGATTAAATACTGCTGCACAGAAGGCTTGTTTTCTGCCTTTTCAGCGACTTTAATATCTGCTTTTTCTGTCTTTTTTACCTGTGGCAATCATATCACCTAATATTAAAGTATGCTTGAGTTATATAAATATTTTGATTAAGGAGGGTTTGCATAGATCTCAATTCACAAGAGGGAGTTTCTCAATTTTGTTATTATTCTACAGTAGTAGAAGATAGAAAGATTTATAAAGGGATTTTTTAATAGGGATAGTAATATGATAGTTAAAGATTCATTCCTGGCAAAATTAAGACAAGCATTTAATTTAAATATTTATGAAGTCAAGATTTGGACAGCTTTGCTAAGCAGAGGAACTTCAACAGCAGGCGAATTAGCTGATATAAGCGGAGTTCCAAGATCAAGAAGCTATGACGTCTTAGAAACCTTAGAAAAGAAAAGCTTTGTTATCATGAAAATAGGAAAGCCGATAAAATACCTTGCTGTAAAGCCCGAAGAGGTAATAAGAAGAGTAAAGAAAAACATCAAGGAGCATGCAGACAATAAGCTTGAGAAATTAGAGGAAGTTAGAGGTACTAAAGTATTTGACGAACTTAAATTATTATTCGATAATGGGATAAACTTAGTTGATCCTGCTGACCTGTCTGGAGCTATTAAAGGAAGAGACAATATAAATAATCACATAAACTATTTGCTTAACGAGGCTGAAAAAGAAGTTATTCTTATAACTACAACTGAAGGTTTATTGAGAAAAGCAGCTTGCTTAAGAAAAAATCTTAAAAATTTAAGCCAGAAGAAAGTAAGTGTAAAAATTGTTGCTCCAATTACTAAAGAAAACATTGATATTGTTAAAGAAATTTCAAAGTTTGCAGAGATAAGAAACACGCAAAGGATAAATTCTAGATTTATGATCGTCGATAACAAGAAAGTTATGTTTATGCTAATGAATGATAAAGAAGTACATCAGGAATATGATGCAGCTATCTGGGTTGAGTCTCCATATTTTGCGAATGCCTTGAGCAATTTCTTCAATGTGGTCTGGGATAAGTTGGAAGATGGAAGGAAGATAGTAGGAAAATTTAGCAAAGCACCAGCGGTAAATAGAAACGTTTAAATTAACTGAAATGAAAACAAGAAATATCTTAAGAGGAATTAAAAAAAGCGCGACAATCGGAGTTTCTTTATTATCTTTAGCAGGATGCGCAGATAGAGGAGATTTATTGTTTGACGGAGAAATTGAAGGACAAAGGGTTAGATACTTTGATGGAGGGTACTTTACATTTGTAGGTTCGTCAGATATATTAGAAGTTTATTCTAAAGAAGACAAAGAAAAATTGTCCAAATTGTTTTTAGATTGGGATCAAAATGGGATTGTTGGGGATCAAAAGGTAGACAGATATGAAGTTTACGATCAAGATGGAAGAAAAATCATTTATCAATCATATAGAGTTATAGATAGAAATGGAATAGAATATGGGAGTGAAGATGAGATCTCTAAAAAAGCCCTTGAAGTCTCAAAAACAAGGCTTGAAGAAGCTACAAAGGAATATCAAGTCTTTAAGCAAAAAATTGAAGAAAGAGTAAAACAAGAATTATAAAGGGCCAATTCAATATTCAATGATTTCCAATTCCTTAATGTTTTCAAAGTGTTTTTTATTTCTTGTAAGTATTTTAGTAACTCCATTCGCTATGAAAATGGCTGCAATCAAACAATCAAAACGACTGATTATTTTACCTTGTTTTTTTAACCTCCAAAATATTCTAGAAGCATATTTACATGATTGGATAGTTATATCAAAATGATACAAAGTCTTAAGGGTTTCTAAATAACATGTTTCTTCTTGCTGATGTTTATTGTTCTCCGGGTCTAATCCAATATAGAACTCAAATGTGTTGACCATTGTAGTTGAAATTTGATCCTTTGTATTTTCTAAAAAAGATTTAATTTTTGAATCATTTTTAAATAAATCAATAAGAGCAGAAGTATCTAGACCAATCATTTACGAGATTTCTCCATGTATCTTGTAGTCTCTTCTATCCTTTCATCAAAATCTCTTCTTAGTTCTTTCATCATTTTTTCCCTCCCATCCCAGTCAACATGTTTTAGAGCGCCGGCAAATCTCAGCAAAGCCTTGGCGTCTCCTTTCTTATATCCGTTTTCTTTAAATCCAAGAATTACATCAGAGAAACTTTTATCTTTAGTCTTAAAGCCTTTCAAGAAATCATACGCTTCTTTCTTAATTGAAATGTTTATATTTACCATATGGGTGCTCATACTGAGTACTCATATATAAATGTTTTGGTGGTAATTAATCTGTTTTATTTTATCATGTGGTAATTAACTATTTTTGAATTCTTAATCATTCAAATATATCGGTATAACCTATTTTTTAATTCATCCGATACTTTTTATCTTGATAGTCCTTCAATTCTTCTCTTGAAGCATACCAAATTCCATTGATTTTTGTTGCGTTTAGTTTATTCTGTCTTGCCCTCAAGCTCAAATATTCCTGAGAATACTTTGTTTCTTTTGCCAGTTCTCTTAAAGGGATTAATTCATTGTCTTTTGTAGTTGGAATTAGGGCATTTAAATATAGATTTAATGATCTTTCAACTGCCTTCGCAACAAAATTGAAGAAGTCTTTAAAATCCCCGAAATGGGCTTTTTCTAAACTGTCAAAATATTTTTTTCTTTCCTTTTTTAAAATAACTATTGGCGGATAACCCTCTCTCATCAAAACTAAGTTCATCAATAATCTTGCAGTTCTTCCGTTACCATCAATAAATGGGTGGATTTTGACTAATTCGTGATGTGCATATGCTGCTAACTCTATTGTATTAAATTCTCTGTTGTTTTCAATTTTGTAAACTAAATTATCTATCTCAGAATGTACTTTATAAGGCGGAGTGGTTTTTAATTTTGATCCTAAAATTCTGTTTTGAGAAGTTTTATACTTTCCAGCCCAGTAATTAGAAATACCTTTTAATGTTAATCTATGAAGTTCTAAAATATCGCTCTCTTTTATTTTGGTTTTGTTTTTAATAAATTCTTCGATCCACGATATTGCTTCTTTCTGATTGATGACATCTAAATGCTCCCTTAAGGACTTTCCTGATATTGTCACTCCTTCTTCTAAAATTAATCTAGTTTCTTTCAAGCTTAGGGTATTTCCTTCAATAGACGTTGAATTGTAAACATACTCTATTTCCATTTGCTCTTTTATCAACATTAACTGCTCTTTATTTAATGGCCTGATAGAAGCTAATTTTTTTTTCTTTTCCAGAATTCTTTCATACAATTTTTTTTCGATCAGCATAAATCTATTAAATCACCGATGCTTATAAATATATCGGTATTACCTTAATTTTACTATAACCGATATTTTAAAATTTGCATAAATGCTTGTGGTATATAACAGAAATATTTATAAATATGTGGTAATTAACTCCCCTTGGTTTCGATGGTTTACAGAAAGAAAGTAAAGATAAAAGGCCAGGAATACTGGTATTTATTCCATACAGTTAGAGAAGGGGATAAGTTTGTTAAAAGGGCAAAATACATCGGTAAAGAACTGCCTAAAAACATTAAAGACATTGAAGATGAATTCTTGAAAGAGATCAAGCAAACTGACAAAGCGATTCTTAAAAATGAAAAACCTACAGAGTATGAAAAGATAATTGAAAGCCTCCATCCGCTTGAAAGAAAAGTCCTGCCTTTCGCCGGCTTAAAAAGTATTGAAAAAATTATCAAAAAAACAGGCATGGCTGAGGTTGAAGTCATAAGGGCTTTACAGTGGCTAGAGAATAAAAATATCCTGAAGCAAAAAAAAGAAACAAAAGAAATTATAACTTTAAAGTCAAACGGAGAAAAGTATGAAAAAGAAGACCTTCCTGAAAAAAGATTTCTTGAAGTTTTAGACAAACCACTGGAGATAAAAAGCATCATGAGTAAAGCTGGTTTGGATCAGGATGAAATCCATTTCTGCTTAGGATATCTAAAGAAGAATAATCTAATTGAAATCGGAAAGGAAATCAAGAGGCTGAAAAAAGAAAGTTTTTCCGATGTTGCTAACCTCCTAAAATCACTTCCAAGAAAGGTTTCAAAATTGGATGATAAAGAAAAAAAAATTTTGCATGAGTTAAAAAACAGAAAAGACATCTTAGAAATAAGCATCAAGAAGGATATAGAAGTAACTCTCACAGAAATAGGAGAAAAGATTAGCAAAGAAAACCTAAATCTGAGTCTAATTGAAACTTTAACGCCAGAAATTCTAGTAAAAGGGAGCTGGAAGAATAAAAAATTTAGAAGGTATGATGTTTCTCTTAACGTTCCAAAAATTTATCCTGGGAAAAGGCATTTTGTGAATCAAGCAATCGATTATGCTAAAAGGGTCTGGATGGATATGGGCTTTGAAGAGATGGAAGGCCAGATAATAAATACGAGTTTCTGGAATTTTGATGCACTTTTCACTCCGCAGGATCATCCGGCAAGAGATCTGCAAGATAGTATCTTTCTAAATAGGAAAATGGAAATTGAAGACCGAGAGCTAATAAAAAAAATCAAGGAGATGCATGAAGACGGAGCAGGAATTTCAAAGGGCTGGCAGTACAAATGGGACGAGGAAAAAGCAAAAAAGTTAGTGATGAGAACACACACAACCGTTCTATCTGCAAGAACGTTATACAAATTAAAAAATAAAAGAGGAAAGTTTTTTGCTATTGGAAGAAATTTTAGAAATGAAGCCGTTGACTGGAGCCATGGTTTCGAATTTAACCAAACAGAAGGAATTGTTATCGACCCTAATGCTAATTTTCGGCATTTACTTGGATATTTAAAGGAATTCTTCAAGAAGATGGGCTGGGAAAAAGTTCGTTTCCGTCCTGCATATTTTCCTTATTGCGAACCAAATTTGGAAATAGATTTCTATCATCCAATTAAAAAAACTTGGTTAGAGCTTGGTGGCGCAGGAATTTTCCGACCAGAAGTAGTTATTCCACTATTAGGAAAAGATATTCCAGTATTAGCATGGGGGCCTGGATTCGACAGGATTATCATGGATTATTACGACATACACGATATAAGGGAACTTTACAAGAATGATATAAAACAGCTTCGCGAAATGAAGATGTGGATGAAGT
>CAYIWL010000022.1:0-12061 GCA_964367085.1 Candidatus Woesearchaeota archaeon | reverse complement strand
CTATTGCTAAAACCCTTCCCTTTCCTCCAACTAACAAATCTGGAGAAGGTAATGGCGTACTACCTGAGCCTGCTGCCCGCAAAGGAATAAATTTTCCTGTAGCGTAAAACTTTGCAATTAATTCTCTTTCCAATCGACTTCCTTTTCCTTTCGAACTCAAATTAAATCAACTCTCTTCTTATCTCTTCCACACACTTATTAGGATTTGACATGATATCGGTATAAGTAAAAAATAAAGTTTTCCATCCATACTTTGAGAAAGTATCTATTCTATCTTTCTTATAAAGTTCCACAGATCCATATTGTCTTATCTTAAAGTATTCATAAAAGACTTCAATAAGCACTTTTTTGTCATTTGCAGAAACAAAATCAGGAACTTTTCCAGATATAAAAAAATCCTTATTATGAAAATCTCCTACAAATCTTAAAGGTAAATTATATTTATTGGATAAGTTTATACATTTTATTTCAAATCTGTTTGGAGATTTCTCAGTAGATTCGAGAATCTTTCTCATATGTTCTTTACTCTTTTTAACTCCTTTTTTGGATTCACTTATCCTCTTTCTGGTGATTTCACTAAGGACTCTTCCCTTGCGGGATTCACTCATCTTATTTCTAGTCTCTAAACTAAGCTTATTTCCTTTTAATTTTTGGCTTATTTTTATTCTTATACTTAAAGGTAATCTTTTACCTCTATTGTAACCAACCCTTCCTATACCAGACTCGCTTATCTTTCTTCTGGATTCTTCAGTGTGTTTTTTTCCTTTCATAGGATGAACATGGGTTCTATGATATTCTCTTAATTTCTCTTTCCTTTCTTCTGAACATTTTCTTCCTTTCTGAGTTTCACTTATTTTCCTTCTGGTTTCTTCTGAAATTATCTTACCTTTGTGTATTTCAGAAAGCTTTTTTCTTAGTTCTTCTGAAAATTTCCTCCCAATAAGAGAATTCCTATGTTTTTCCTTATATTTATCACTCCGTGTAATAGAATTAGGAAATCTTTCTTTATATTCCCTGAAAGTTACTTTGTGTGTTTTTAGATGTGGATTATTCACAACTTCAAAATATCTTTCACAAATCCAACATTTAACTTTTGTTTTCATAATAAAATAATTTAAGAAATAATATATAAAGGCTACGCAACCCCCTGGCAGGCATGGCAGTTAAAAATAAGAAGTAGTATTTATTGTTTATGCTGCAATACGAGTTTCAAGTCCCTTTCCTCTTATTTCTTCAGGATCCTGAGGTATGTATAATCCCCTTACTCTCCTATAAATCCTCTTAGCATTCTGCAAAAAATCTGCAGTTCCGTCTATGTTCTCATATGGAGTTTGAATTGTAACCGGCTGACCTTCGCCTTCTTCCGCTTCATGTGCCAATAAATCATAATAAACATACAGTACCCTGAGAAATGGGATATTCATTACATTACCCTCTCTATCTTTTTCTCTTTCCTTAGCTATTTCTGGAAGAACATTCATTCCAATCGCTAGGTCTACATGTTTTTCCAAGTTTTTAGCCATCCGCAGATGGTCTTCTCTTTCTTCTTCAGAGACCAGTCTTTTATAATCATAAAGGGTATTTGTCCAGATTACATCATCATTAGGACCTCTATCTAAAATTGCCAAATCTATTTCCCTTATCCCTAAGCTGTACTTGCTAAACCCAAGATCTCCTTTTTCATATAATGAAAGCATGTTGATCAGGCTCCCATGCAAGTGGATTATCGCTTCATTAAAAATCGCCCTTAAGTTTTCATCTTTTTCATAGAATATTTTGACTAAGCTATTTGGTTTGAATATCTCAATTTTCATCGGCCTTCCTAAGAGGTCTGCCAATTCTTTATCATTTTCCAATCCTACTAGTTCAGGATAACTACTAGAGCCGCCCTTTAATGCCTTAATCTGTTTTGACTTGCCTCCTTTAACCATACCCATAAACTCTACAACTTTGCCACCCTTCCTCAGCACAATCAACTCATTTCCTTGTATGTCAAAAGGAAGCACTCTACCATAAGGGTTATCAAAAATTTCCAAAATAGATAATCTTGCTAAGTCTGAATCATTCATTTACATTCCCCTAACACATAAACATCAAAAAACATTATAAGTTTTTGTTAAATTCCATTATTACCCATCTTAGAGGTCAAATCATTTTCTTCGCGCCTTGATTTTAATCTCCTCATGGCAGCCTTAATCCTCTCAGCCCTGTCACTATTCCCAATGACGTGATACAAAGCCCGATAACTAAGCTCTCTTAATTTTTCATAGGCCCTACTACTTTCAGAATCATAAGACTCATTTACCGGCGCCTCATGGCTTTCATAACCCATACCCATAGTATTAATTTCCTCTAAAAACTCTTATAAATCTTTCTCCTCAATCAGGAACACTTGTTTATCTGTTTATTTAGCTTTGCTATATATTATATATATTTTATTTCTTTATAAGTTCATTATACTTTTTCTGCCCGAATAGAACAAACCATAAAGCTCCAATACCAGTTAATCCAAGAATCACCAGCAGTGCATCATTCATTTTATCTCCTTCAACAATTTTACAACTTTTTCCTTTCCAATTGCCAAGATAAAACTTGCTAACCTCGGTCCCTTTTCTTTTCCAATCAAAGTTAGATAAGCACCTTTAAAGAATTCAATATTGCTAATCTCGACTTTCTTGCAAATTTCATAAAATTCATTGAACAATTCCTGCTCTGTATAGTCCTTATTTTTTAGAATTCCTGTTAAAGAAATTAAAGACTCTTTTTGTTTTGCATTTAATTTTTGCAATATTTGGCTTGGAATTTTGTCGTGTAATTTGAACCTCATCTCTTCCGGAGCAAATTCACTTACCCATTTTTTAGCAAATTCCATTCTTTCCAGGATATATTCTTTTTCTTTTTTTGCTAATCTTCCTTTGATTTGCCCTGTCTTTTTTAAAGAATTCAATATTAGTTTTTTTTCATTAAAAGTTTGAACTAACATTGCGCAATGCGAAAGATTTATTTGCGGAGGAATCCTAGAAGGGATTTTTCCAACATGGCTTAATTCATATATTCTTTTCTGCCTTAAATTTTCTTTTTCCCCTAAATCCAATTTGCCAAAATAAACTCTCTCAGCTTCGTCATACCTTTCATAAAGTAGAATTATGTCATGGGGGCGATAAGGATCAAAATCAATAACAGTATTTGGTCTTGTACGTACCAGCAAAAATCGCAACATCTTGGCCGGGGCGTATTGCACCGATTCTACAAACCCCATTCCCATCCCCTTTGAAGTTGACATCTTTTTTCCACCAACATTGAAGAATTCATAACCATTTCCAGTCTTATACCCTTCTGATGGATAAGGAGGGGGGTAATTAAATACATCTACGGCAATTTTGCATGCCACTGTCCTGGAGCCATTTTTAGTGAAGTGATCTTTTCCAGCAGTTTCAATTATTACAGACTTAGTCGGCCACTTTGCAGCCCATTCAACCTTCCAAGGGAATTTTCCATTGCCATTATAAGGAGATATCCACCCTTCAAAACCGCAGCCTTTAGCCCATTTGACAACCTGGTTTGAGCATTCAAAATGAACTTCCTCCTTATCCTTATCCCAATCTAAAGCAATAGTCGTAGCTATCTTTTTGCATTTGGGGCATAAGACATTGAACGGCAACCTCCTAGCAAGGGCATTGTCTTCCCCATAAAATTCAGCGTAAATTTTTTTTATCTTATCTGCATTATCCAAGGCGATCTTGATTGATTTATTAAAAGAACCTTTCTCATATTCCTCTCCAGTGCTTTCCAGCTTGGCATCAATTCCAAAATCGGAAAATAGATCTGTGCATTGTGAAAAATAATAATCCCCGAAATTTTTATATCCATTTATCGGACTTGGAATATACCTAAATGGCACTCCAAGATATTTTTCATTGTCTTTTTTGCTTAATTTTTTTGAAGGTTTATCTAATGGATCCATGTCATCGCTGCTTAAAACAAATTTTGCTTTAACACCTTTATCTCTGAGTGCTTTTGCAATTGCATCATGAATTACCCATCCTCTTCCAGAACCAATATGGATCACTCCAGAAGGAGTTTTTTCGTCATAAACAAAATAACCAGTTTTCTTTACAATGTTCTTCAAAAGTTTATCTTTTTCAACTCTTTTTATAACTTCATTCGCAATATTATCTGCCCAGAATAAATCTTCTGTTTTTTTAATCATCGATTTCCCTTTTTCATCAGCCATAACATTTATAACTAAATCATTATTTAATAAATTTATGCCCCAGGCAGTTACTCACATAATTGTTCCTTTAGTACTTGCAGATATTTACCGTGATTACATTGCTAAGAAGAAATTTAATATCCGCTATGTCTTGATTGCCGGTTTGGCTGGTTTACTTCCAGACATTGATATTTTATTTGCCTGGTTTTTCAAATCATTTTTGAATATGGGCGTGTCTGAAATACATAGGACAATAACGCATTCATTGCTTTTCCCGTTATTGTTTTTAGTTTTGTTTTTGTTTGCAAAGAATTATAATCCAAAATTTTTAAAGATGCAGAAACTTAAATTAAATTATATTTTCTTGGCAATTGCATTTGGGACATTGATCCATATAATATTAGATTTTACTTTTTCAGGAAACGTTTATGTTCTTTATCCTCTGTCAGATTTTATCATCGGCTTAAACTTGATTCCACTTGGATACTTTGAAGGAACTTTTTTTGCCGGACTTGATGCAATAATACTTGTACTGTGGCTTGTACACGAAGAATTAAAACATAGAATTTCGGATTATATTTAATTTGAAATGTTTTTTATAAGAGATAAATGTTTAAATAGTCAATCTTTTTAGTAAATGTATGTCTTCACAATCACTTCAAAAGCAAAAAAATGAAAAAACACTAGAAGAGGTATTGTTAACACCATCATTGCTTGGGATTTATGGAAGAAATTATATTTTAAACGATGATTTTGTTCATTCTACTGTTTATGTATATGAAGGTATTGCTGAAAGAGAAAAAGCATTGGTTAGATTAGCACAATTATCAACTGAACAAAGTTTAGAGAAGTTTTTGTACGAAACGTTTAAACCTTTTATTGGAGAGTATACAAATAATAATGTGGTCAATGTTACCCCAAGAGAAACCGGGATCGAAAGAATCGATCCTAAAAATAAAACAAGATCAAATGTTGTTTATTTAGATGTTTTTATGCATCTTCATCTTGACAAATCCTATAATGATATCTATAAAGCGTTTGAAAAACATTTAAAATCCGACAACAAAGATTTGGAAGCAAGATATTTTTGGCTTTAAATTTATTTTTCTGTAAAACAAAAATAAAAAAGAAAAAAACAGCGTTTATTGTGCTGTTCCATAAACTGCTCTTATTGCCACAATCACTGCTGCAGGAGCTACAAATGTTACAACTCCTCCTAATATGCTTCCTAGCGGGCCCCACAAAACTGTTAAATTGACAGCTGCACCGGATGACATCAACGCAATGGATGCAATAAGAAAAGTCGTTGCTTCTTTTTCACTTATATTCAAGAATCCTACGACAAGGCCTAGCAGCACCAATATCCAGCTCAATCCAATGTTACCAGAATATCCGAAGATTACTGCCAAAACCAAACCAACTGCAAATGCCCACCATCCTAATCCTTTTCCTTTTTTGGCCACTTAACACACCTCCTTTGGTTAATACTTTATTATTCGAAATAATAATCCGAACCTATATAAAAGTTTAGAACTACTGTGAAGTTGATATATAATAATATATCTTGTCGAGCATAATAACTTTAATATATCCTCCTTGAAAAAAATTAATTATGGCTTTGGGAGAGATAATTGGGAAGACTTCGACTACGGAATTTAAATTCAAAGTAAACAGAGAAGCAAAGAAGTATCAATATGTGAAAGTTCCTGTTGATAATAAATTCGTTCTTGCGCAGATAATTGAGATAGAAAAAAATTCTGATGAAACAATTGCCAGCTGCTTAATACTTGGATGCAAAGAAGATTCGCTTAAACCATTAAGGTTTCCTATCAATCCCGGAACAAAAGTAGAAGATGCTGATGAGTCGTTTATCAATTCCTCTCTTGAGCTGGAAAAAAATAGCGGAGCATTTCTAGGAATACTTGAATATACAAATCTTAAAGTTTTTGTTGACCTGAATAAATTGCTGACAAAGCACATTGCAATAATCGCAAAATCCGGTTCTGGAAAATCTTATGCTGCCTCTTGCCTGATAGAGGAGATAATGGATAGAAACATCCCTTTAGTAATAATAGATCCTCATGCTGAATACTCAAGCCTGAAAAAACCAAATGCAAAAGACAAAGAAAAACTTAAAGAGATTGGACTCGAGCCAAAAGACTACTCTAAATACATTCAGGAATATACCCCAGATGTACGCGTCAATTCTAACGCATCCCAGCTAAAGCTAAGCATTTCCAACATGTCTTCTTCTACATTATTACATTTACTTCCTGCAAAACTGAGCAATATGCAAACCGGATTACTATACTCCTCTCTTCAAAACATAGACAAGATAAACTTTGATGATTTGATTATCTCGCTTGATACTGAAGAGACAAATGCAAAATATACATTGATAAACCTGATAGAGCAGATAAAAAAACTCAATATCTTTTCAGAAATTCCTACTCCGCTGCAAGAGATCGTGCAAGCCGGAAAATGCTCGATTATAAATTTGAAAGGAGTGGCTCCAGAAATTTCAGAAATTGTCGTCTATAAACTCGTTTCTGACTTGTTTGAAGCGAGAAAACTTGGGAACATTCCTCCTTTTTTTTTAGTAATTGAAGAGGCGCAGAATTTTGCCCCTGAAAGAAATTTTGGTGAGGCGAAATCTTCTTCTGTCTTAAGAAAAGTTCTTGCTGAAGGAAGAAAGTTCGGATTAGGAGTTGCACTAATATCACAAAGACCTTCCCGCCTGGATAAGAGCTGCATATCGCAATGCAGCACTCAAATAATTCTGAAAGTGACAAACCCAAATGATCTAAGGTCGATAACTGCCTCTGTTGAGGGGATTACATCAGAAGCTGAAAAGGAAATAAGAAACCTGCCAATAGGAACTGCATTGCTCATAGGGGTTGTTCCGCAGCCATTGTTCATTAACATTCGTCCCAGAAAATCAGAGCACGGCGGACAGGCGATAGACATTGTAGGAAAAGAAAAACCTTATAGAGAAGACGATTCCGACGATACGAAAGATCATGAATTATTGCTTGTTGTAAGAAATGAATCTCCACATCAAAACAGAGAAACCATTTTGATCCCTTGCTTATTTTTGCAACTCCAGAGAGATGCGGATTTAGTAAACGTCTTAGTGAATCTGAATGATAATAAGATCTTGACGGATATTGAGCGTGTTTCTGGACTAGTGCTTCCAGCGAACTTGCAGCTATCAGAAAACCAGCTTAAGATATTAAAACCTGCACTCATACTAAAGAAATTTACTCCTGCCGAGCTTTTCAACAAGAGCAAGATGCAATTCTCTGAAGTATATGACTTGATTAAAAACCTTACTGACAAGGGATTGTTTGTTAAAGAAGGAAATGCTTTCTCACTCAGCAAAGCCATTCATATCTTTTCGGATATAGAGAAATATGCTTGCAAAATCAAGCCTGATTATGTAAATATAAAATATGACAGGAAACTTGATGTGAAATATAAAAAAGAAGACGTGATAAAATTATTTTCTCCGTTCTTTCAGATAGCTAGTTTTAAAGAATGCTTCTTGGAATATAACCGAAATGGTTACAAGGAACTTACTGAGAATTTTACTTAGCTCTTAATTGCCATAAAAACTTTTTTTGCCCCTATAACTTTTCCTTTCTTTTTTTTCATGACCTCATCTGAGCTCATCTCGGCTTTACCAATGCAAACTAATTCATCCTTTAAAGTCATAACTGCAACCATATCATCTTTCTCAATCCCCTCATTCAATTTGCTCACTCCAGGAATGTTCAAATCAGCGCCATGACATAAAGAGTTTATGCAGCTGTCAAAAATCCAGATCTTCGGCAGGTATTTAACCGCGTCTTCAACAGGCAGGATAATTTTTCTTATCTCTTCTTCATTGCCTTCTCTATAAAATTCAAATGCATCTTTCAAGTCATGCATGCTTATCCAGTTAGAATCATTAAACAAAGAAACTTTTGTCCTGACTAGCTGCTGCATGTGCGCTCCTGTTCCTAATGCCTTTCCTATTGCAACGCACAAAGTTCTGATGTAAGTCCCAGCCTCGCATCCAACCCTGAACAAAACTTCTTTCCCGTCTATTTCCAATACTTCTAGGTAGTATATTGTTCTTTCTCTTTCAACTCTCCTCACTGCACTTCTTACAGGAGGCTTTTGCGTTATCTCTCCTAAAAACTTCTTCATTGATTTTTTTATATCTTTTTCAGTAACTTCTTTGTGCAGGTGCATCAAGCAAACATATTCCTTTCCTGATTTCAGCAAAAACTTCAGAACTCTTGTTCCTCGATTTAATGCAATCGGCAAAACACCAGTTACGTTCGGATCTAATGTTCCACTATGCCCTGCTCTTTTTACTTTTAATATTTTTTTAACGTAATCACTTACTTGATGAGAAGTCGGCCCTTGAGGTTTGTTCAAATTCAATATTCCAAAGTCCAAAAGCTCTTCGATAGTTCTTTCCCTTGGATTTTTTCCAAACTCGCCTTCAGCTTCTTCTCTTATCAGAATTCCAAATTCTTTTTCATAAGGAAGCTTATTCATGGATAGGATTAGATAAGTTGGTTTATAAATTATTATAGAAGATTTAAACCATTAGAAATGTTTAAATAATGGTTATAACAGAGATTATAACACAAGAGAGTGATTAAATGTGGGTAGAAGAATTAGAAAGGAGACTAGACAGGAAAAAAGCAGAAATTACATTTGATCCACATCTATTTGACAGAAAAGAATACTGGAATCTTGATTTAGACAAAATCGAGGAGACAGTTAGGACAGGAAAGATATTTCATGAAAAATGCGAAGAGCCAAACAAAATCTGCATCAAGAGATATTTTGGAAAGGAAAATGTTACTTACACAATTATTGCAAGATATCACAAAAATTTTATCGAGGTAAAAACAGTATGGCCGACAAAAGGAAGATAATATGTGATTGCGGGGGATATTTAGAAAACAAAATTGTTAATTTTGACAATATTAAGACTGAAGCAATGGTCTGTCCAAAATGCAATTTTACAACCTTAACTAAAGAACAGGCACAGGAATATGTCAAGCTAAAACAGCTTCATGGGATAATAGATGCAGAAAGAAAAATAATTAAAATAGGAAATTCGATGGGATTAACTTTGCCAGATCAGCTCAAAGAATTTGGAGTGACAGTTGGAAAGAAAATTAAAACTGAAGCTTTAACGCCTAACTCATTTAAAGTTGAAATGGAGAAGGACTAAATAAAACACAGTAGCTTATTCATTCTCCAAAGCAATTTTTAAAGTCCTGTCTAAATCAATAATCGTGTCGTAATTATTTAATTCTTTCGGATTAATCCACCTATATTCGGTATGCTCCCAATCAAGTTTTATATCTGGCTTATTTTTCAACTCGACTAAAACAGGATGAATCAGCCACTTTTTGTTCAATTCATTGTCTACTAAATGATATGGCTCTCTGAATTTTATTGACTTTATATTTTCTTCATGAACGCATATCTCCTCTCTTAATTCTTCCAAGACCTTTTCCTTTACAGGCTTAACCTCATCCAAATATCCGGCAATAGTGTTCCATTTTTCTTTGTAAGTCCCTACTTCATTGCTTCTCTTTAATAAAAGAATTTCGTCTTTGTATTTTACAAAAACAGTTATTACAGGAGCCTCTTCAGCGTCTGTGTAGTCAATCCTGCCGTCTTCAAATTTTGGCAATTTTCCAGAAAGCTCGATAAGAAGACTTAGTATACTTGACTCATTCACCATAATCAAACTAATCTTTCCTTACCTGCCCGGTTTTTTCAGTAGGAATTATATTCTCTTTTTTTGGAGACATTTTCTTTGCATCCACAACGCTTCTAATTTCTTTTTCTTCTTTTTCCAGCAATCTATCAACAGGGACTTTTTCAATCGCCTTCCTGTCAATATCTTTTTTCTCTTCCACTATCTTCTCTTTCTCGCTTTCCTTATCCTCTTTCTTCTTCAGGAATTCTGGCTTTTTGATTTTGATTGTATCCTCTTTTTCTTCTTTCTTGATTTCTTTTCTTGGAGCATTAATCAGTTCAGCAGTTAATTTTTCTTTTTCTTCTTCGATTCTGATTTTTACTTTTCCTGGAGGATGCCTGTTTCCCTGCTTCCAAATATATTCGTTTAAATAAGGCCCAACACTTACTTCTTTTTTCAAATGTCTAAACAAGAATTGCTTTGTTGCTGTAATTGCTTTTCTGCTTCTCTTGTAAATAGGAACTTTCAGCCATTCTTTTCTCAATGGGATTGTATAAATTTTTTCTTCTGCCATTTTATTTAATCAAAATTATGCTTTCGTCTTTGTCTTTCTCCAGCTTCTCTTTCCCTTAGTGTGCCTTCCAGGATGAACTCTCTTCCCCTTTCCATATTTTTTTGGAACAGTCCAGAAAGGAGCCCACCTAGTTTGCTTTCCTTTTTTAACTAATCTGTTCTTTTTTCCTTTGGGCTTGTATCTTGCGCTCATTTTTTCTCTTCGCTTTTAATTTCAGCAATGGTTTCTTTAGGAGTTGCTTCTTCCTTCTTAACCTTCTTTTCCTTGGGTTTAACTTCCCGCCTTGGCTGGACCCCTGCTAGCTCGTCTGCAATCTTGTCCAAGAACTTCTTTCCTTTTGGTGTGATAACTCTTCCTTTATGTACGCTTTTTTCTGAGTATTTAACAAATTCAGCCTTTTCCAGCTGTTGCAAAACCTTTCTTATTATATTTCCGGATCCAGGATAAAATCTTTCTGGTTTATGCCCTCTGTTCTTTTTACCGCCGTATTTTTTTCTTAATTTATTAACGCCAATAGGACCCATTAGGTATATTTTTCTCAGCACAGAAGCAGCCCTTGCATACCACCAGTCTAATTCAATAGGAGGCCTTTCCTTGCTTGCTCCAGTTTTGACAAACTTAGCCCAGCTAGGTTCTTTTATGTGATCAATTTTTTTCAAATCAGAAGCAGCCTTCTTGATTAATTCATTTACATCAACATCGTATATTGTAGCCATTTTATCCTCTCGGATTATATCCTGCTAAGAATAGCATTAAAGGGAAACCTATTTTAACCATTTAAAAGCTTTTTCATGGGGTAAAGCTAAGCAGAGCAGCTCTTTTTATCACAATCTCTCTTCTGTTTCCAGAGACTCCAAAAGTTCCAGTTTCCATACCTTTTTTCTTGTAAATTTGCTTTCCGTAAAAATAACTAACAGCAACATCTCGATTGTTTTTCTTCCAATCCTGACTGTAACAAGCAGTTAACAAAGCAGCTCTAAAAATATCTTCTTCATCATTGCTTTCTTTCAAAATAAAAAAAGGGCTTCCTTTCATCTCTGTGTGAAAGACTAAATCATCCTTATCCAGATGTTTCTTCAGTAATTCTTCATTGCTTTTTTTGTCTTTTCCACCAACAATGAATCCTTTATCTAATTTATAATAGCGGAATTTCTCGAACCATTTTCTTCCAGTTTCTTTTTTCTTCAACAAATTAGAAACATGATCTTTTATTTTCTCATCTCCAATCTCAATCTTTATCTTGTCGTATTTATCTTTTAGCACTCCGCTCTTTAGTAAGTTTTCTTCAATCCAATTAAGTGTTTGCTTTTTCATCCATTTTACATGTGCCTGATACTTGCTCTGAGCAAACCCTCCTGCTTTTGTTTTCCTTACTTCCCTTTCTTTATTCAGAAGAACTCTTTTTTTTCCATGAATATATTCAACAGCTTTTAGTCGTTTAGTATCTGCTCTTATATAAAGTAAAGAATCATAATCCTTTAGCTCTTGAAAAGTAAATTCCTCTGGTTTCATTTTTCCTTCAATTTTTTCAATTTTTCTTCAGTAAGTTTCTTCTTGCTTT
>CAYIWL010000021.1:0-12248 GCA_964367085.1 Candidatus Woesearchaeota archaeon | reverse complement strand
TTCTTGATCAAATCTTGGAATATTTGCTATTATTTTACAACAGCAAAATGCCCCCACCGAGCATAATCCATCAGAACAGGGATTTGAATATTATTTATTTTTATCTTCTACTCTTGGTTTTTTTATTTCTATAAGCTTTTTTAAATCTTCTTTATTTATTTTTTTAAGTTTATCCGTATAATTCCATGCCATTTTTGGATTTTTAGTATCTACTCCAAGTGGAAATGGTTTAATTAATTGCGCTTCTTTAAATTCTTCTATTATTCTGCCTGTCATATGGTTGTTAGTATCAAGTGCTTTAGTTATCTGATTTTCAGTTACTGGTGAGCCCGCTCCTATCATAAAATCTTTTGTCATCCATCTTAATCTTAATCTTTCTTTTTCATCTGTCATTACCATGTTAGTAATAATTAGTTGTTGTTTATATGCTTTTTGGATAATGTCCAGAAAGGATTTTATTAATTTAAAATTACTAAAATAAAAATTATAACCAACCATTAGCTCTTAACCAATCATATAATCTGCTTAAACCAAAAAACTCAAAGACTTTCTGTATAAAACCTGGTCTAACTCTCAAACATGTACCTTCTGTACATGCATTACTCTTACATTCATAATTTTCATTACATGACTCATCCTCATCTTTCTGATTTTCTTGATTTCCATTTAAACAATACCACTTGTCTAATTCTCTTTTTCCATCAATATTATTAGAATAACATTTTTTAGGCTCCCCCAGACATTTATTTTCTGTGCAAGGTTTATCATCTGGTTTCTCTTTACAATCATCATCAAAAATACATTCATTCTTAGGAGGAATTTCGCAATTATCCACAGGACAATTCTGGTAATCTTCTTTTTCTTTCTGACATTTTCGGTCTCCACAATAACCTCCGTTTATTGTAATATTTTTACAATTGGTATCGCAGTAATTACATTCTTGTTGATATTCTGCTAAACATGGCGTATTTGTATTATTTGTCCCATTATCACATTGTTCATTTATATTATTACTATTAGGTTGTTGGATAATTCCGTCTCCACATGTTGTTATATTTTCTGGTGTAATAGTTATATTCTCATCAACAGAAATATTAATATCATTTTGAGAAATTACAAAATAATCCAAGCTAAAAAAAATTATAAAAATAATTGCAACTGAAAGGGATATTCTCTTCATATTATTTTATAATATAGAATAAGTTATTTAAGTTTTTATGTTAAGGGAATTATCAATCCTTCTTATGCCCAACTCCTTTCTTCTCCAAATAAGCAGATAAAATAGACTCAAACATCTTACCATGATTTGGATACCTTAAATGTAAAAGCTCATGAACTATAGCTTTTGCTCTTTCCTCAAAAGATTTTTCTAAAAGTTCAAAAGAAAATGTTAGTCTACCTTTAGTTGAACAACTCGCCCATTTTCTTTTCATTTCTCTTACATGAATCTCTTTAGGTTCAACTCCGATTTCTCCTGCCCAAGTTAATACTTCTTGTTTAAATTCATTAATCATCATTTTTCAGCCTCTTTTAAAATTTTAACTATTTTTGTTCCAATTTCAACAATCTTATTTTTCATTCCTTTTTTAATAAATAATTTATATAATTCTTGTTTAATTTTTCTTTCTTGTTCGCTACTTGTCCTCCAATATGGATATTTATTAAATACATCAACCATTTCATTAGAAATTTCTTCTGCATTAGATAATCCCTCATTTTTTAAAACCCAATAAATAGAAAATATATCTGAAGACATTTTTTTATCAATTTGTTCTTTCTTGGCCTCGTTTATATTATTTATCTCTTCTTTAAGGTCTTCTAATGTTTCCTTTACACTTTTTTGTCCTTGTTTAAATATTAAAGCAATTATCTCAACTCGTTCTCCTATTGAAATAAGAAAGGGGTTTTTATTATGTTGTTCTATAACTGTTTTTTCTATGCTTTTTAAAAGATTGAAAACTTTTTCTATATCTGAAGCTTGGCTTTTCTCAAGTTTCTTTAATGTATTTTGGTTTATTTCATAAATATCTAAACTTGACCTTATTTTTCCTGATTTTGTATGTTCCTGGACTAATTTGGCAGTTTTTCTTGAAAATTCTTTATCAATAACCAAACCTGGCTCAAATCTTTCTTTTAATATTTTAAACATTCTTGATAGTGTATCATAATCCTCTATATAAGGTCTTAAAAAAGCATCTGGTGAAACAATTTCATAAATATTAGATAATTCATTATAAAATTCGTAAAAGTCCTGTCTTCTAATTTCATTTTTAAAATGAGTCAAAACAACCTCAACGGCTCTATCGCCCACTTTACCTTTAATTAAAGACAAATAATCTTTTTTTGCTTTTTCCATTAGAATTTTGAATCTATCTTTTAATACTGAAATATCTTTTATTATCCCTGCAATGTCCTGGGAGTCAAAGGATAAAGCTTTCTCCAGTTTATCAAAAATACCAACAAAATCCAAAACAAATCCACATGGCTTTGGTTTTTGTCCTTCTGGTTCATATGGACGATTAACTCTCGCTATTGCTTGCAAAAGAACATGGTCTCTCATTGGTTTGTCTAAATACATACAATATAAAATTGGAGCATCAAATCCGGTAAGTAATTTTTCTGTAACAATTAATATTTTAGGCAATTTATCAGCTTTTATAAAATCTTTTCTTACTTGTTTTTCTTTCTCCTCAGATAAGTAATATTTTGTTAATTCAGATGGATCGTTATGAGCCGAGCTTATAACAACTTTTGAATATTCTTCTGGAAAAAGTTTATCAAGTTCTTTCTTATACATCACACAAGCTTCTCTATCTACTGCTACTAAAAAGGCCTTATAACCCATTAGTTCAACATAATTTTTATAATGCTCTTCTATATATTTTGCAACCTTTTTAACACGTTGTTTATTTTTTAACATGTTTTTTAAATTAACGGCTCTCTCAAGAATTTTATTTAACTCTTCAATATCGCTAACTCCTTCTGCTTCTTTTAAATTCAAAAATTCTTTTTCCAATATTTTTTTATCTGGCAATAAATCATTTGAAGCGAGGGAGTAATGTAATTTAACAGTTGTTCCGTCGTCAATTGACTCTGCAATTCCATATTTGTCTAAATAACCTTTAGGAGCATCATCTTTACCGAATGTTACAAACGTTCCTTTTCCGTATAATGTTTTATCTATTGGCGTTCCTGTAAATCCTATGTAAGTAGCTTTTGGCAATGCTCCCATTAAATAATTACCTAAATCTCCTCCAGTTGTTCTATGAGCCTCATCCACCAACACAAAAATATTCTTATTTGTATTAACGTCTTTGGGCATCCCCTCAAATTTATGTATCATTGTAACAATCAGACCACGAGTATCTCTTTGTAACAAATCTCTCAAATGCTGTTTTGTTTTTGCTATTCTTTCATCAGCATCTCTCTCGTCTTTGAAAATACCAACAGAAGTAAGATTTCCGAATAGTTGACTTTCTAATTCATTTCTATCAACAAGCATTATTACAGTTGGATTTTCAAATAAAGGATTTTCAATTATCTTTTGAGATGCCACAATCATTGTATATGTTTTTCCACTTCCTTGTGTATGCCATATTAAACCCCTATTTTTTGTTTTATTTGCAACTCTTTCAATTATCTTATCTATAGCTCTCATTTGGTGCGGTCTTAAAACTACTTTTTGTAACTCATCGTCTTTTCTTGTAAATAAAACATAATCTAAAATAGTTTTAATTGCTTTTTCTTTATCAAAAAAATCTTTAACTAAATTCTCAAAATCTTTAGCTTTGCTTTCAACTTTCCAATTAAATACAGATTTCATAGAAAAGCTCCAAGTTGATGCGTAAAAGAATTGAATTAAATGAGTTAAAGTATAGACTTGCAATAAAGTTACTGGTTCTGGTGTTTCACGATGATAACGCCTAACTTGATCTAAAGCTTCAGCCATTCCACCTATTTTATGAGATGATTTTGTTTCAACAAGAAAGACTGGTATCCCATTAATTAAAAAAACCACATCAAATCTATTTGTGTAAGTCCCATTTGTAAATTCAAATTCATCTGTTACTTGAAAAATATTTTTATTAACCTTTTTATCAATTAAACAAACATTTTTTTCTCTTTTTTCCTTCGGCACGTAAACAGTCTTAATTCCTTTTAGATATTCCCATGCCTGTAAATTTCCTTCAATTGATGTTGGTAATTTTTCTATTTTTTTAATTAGCTGTTCAATAATAGAATCATCTATAAAAGCAGAATTAAGTTTAGTTATCTGTTTCATAAAAACCTCTTTAAATAAAATTCCAGTTTCTCCACCTCTTAGTTTTAATGCTTCTTCTTGTCTTACATAATCCCAACCAATTTCAGCTGCATATTTAACTAAAGGATTTTGAACTGCTTGTCTTTCTGCTCCGAGTTTAGGCATTTTCTTCTGCCTCCTTTTTTATTTGAGAAATTTCTTTTTCTAATCTCTCAATTTTTTCCTGTTTTATTCTAATTTGCTCTTTATCAATTTTATTAAGTTGTTCAAGAAATTCAAGTTGTCTTTTATGTTCTTTTTCATTTTTAAGTTCTATCTCTTTTTGACTTAATTGATTTATTTTTTCTTTTTTTATTCTTTTTATCTCTATATCTGTTTTTACTTTCAAACATAAAGCTAAAATTTCAAATATCTCTAAGATTCTTATTTTAAATTCTTCTTTATCCAATTTAAAAATAGATTCCATCAAGTTTATTGAAGGAGTCTCTCTATAGAATTTGCCTTTAATCTTTTCTTCTTTATAAGCTTCTTTTCCTTTTTCTCTTATACTATTGCCAATTTTAGTTAATTCATCTATAATTTTATCATTTATTTGATTACTATTCCATTCCTTAACTTCATAATATTCTGGTTTTTGGGCATAATTAAATTTTTTTATTTTTCTTTTTATATTAATTTTCCAGTCACTTCTTAGTTCTAAAAGTTTTGATGTTACCTTATTCTTTATTTCTCTATTATATCCTTGCATGATTGTTTTAAACTTTTCATAAGCTTTGAGATTGTTAAATGTTAGACCAAGTCTTGCTTCACCTGTAAGATTTCCTTCTTTACTGAGAATATCTAAAAATACATTTGGATTTTCACTATTTATTGCATCATCTTTATCTTGTCCATCTAAAGCAAATATTAACCAATTTTCTCTGCTAACAAGTTGATAAATCTCTTTGTCTTTTCTTTTAGGAATTAAAAAATGATTATTTATTATTTCTTCAGCAACATTATACCATTTAATATAAACATTCTTATCCACTAATTTAGTTCTTATTTTATCAGGCATTTTTATATTTGGAAATTAGCTCATCTACATTTAATTTTTCAATAGCCTTGTTTGCAAACAAACCAGCAATAAATCCTAAAAATATTCTTCTTGAATTTCTATAATTAGAATAGGACTGATGAAAGGCCAATTTTAACTTTGTTTCTAATTGTTTTATTTTGTAATGCTCTTGAATTAATTGTTTAGTAAAACCATATAACATTAAATCTGTTTTAAATTCATCAAAAATATCATTAATCTGCCATACTTCTAAAGACATTTTTTTAATTTCTTCTATTAAATTTTCCCAATCCTTAAACCATTTTCCCTTATCAAATGTAACATTATCATTGTAAGCAGTTTCGCCTGGATAAACTACTTCTTTAAATTCTATTTCTCCATTATCTAAAAATTTGATTCTTTTATCTGGCATTTTCAACTCAAAAATTTAAATCTTTAACTCTAACTTTTCCTGTCATTAAATTATGTAGAAGAGACATAAATAATTGCTCAATAGCTTCTTTTTTATTTTCTTCAGATTCTATTTTTTCATCTATCGATGATAAAATTAAGGATATTTGTTCTTGCTCCATAGAAGAAGGAAGGAAAACCCGAATATTTTTCAAGTTTGGTTTACTAATTGCTTTGAATGTTGAACCCGTACCCTCTTTTTCTATTGAGGGTTTAAAATAATCTAAAAGGTAAAATAAAAATAAATTATTTTCCATAGATAAAGAGGCAAGACCTCTTCCTATACAATAATCTATGTTAGCAATATTTATAGCACCTACTGGTGCCCTTACTGATAAAAGAATACTCCCTTTCTTTGCTATCTTTGATGGTTTTGAAGTATACTTAATATGTGTTGGAGATGTTGCTCCAAATTCAGCTTTTCCCTGTAAGAAAGGAATACCCTTTCCTTCTTTATTGTAAGTGTCTCCAGCGGGAGATTGTCCCATAACCAAGTTAGCAATATCCCCCAACTTTTTAATCTGCCACTCCTTCGGCATCTTCCCAATCTCTGTCTCTTTCAGTTCAACTTTATCAAGTTCATCAAAAGGAACAACGCCATAAGTAAAAAGATGCTTCATCATGGATTTTTTTAATTCTTTTAAAGATTTGATTGTTCTTTCAGATTTTTCTTTTGCTTCTTGAACTGTTGATAAAACATAAGCGATGGATTTTTGTTCTTGGAGGGGTGGGAGAGGGATTTTAATATGTGGGATAGATTTGCTTGCGTGTTTTATGGTCACAGCAGCAGAATATTCTTTTATAGTCTCTTGAACATAACTTGTTTGCAGAATGTAATAAATAAATTCCAAATTAATATTTTGCTTAATCAAATTGACTTTTCTAATTCCGGAAGAGTATGCTCCCACAATTCCCCTCTTCACTATTCCCGGACTTCCATCAAATGCTATAAGAATATCATTTTGAGAGCATAACTTAATTTTCTTAGATGTTGTATATATAAAATCTCTTCTGTTTCCTGAAATATCAGCAACTCTCAAGAACCTTATGCCCATGGCTTTGTCATTATAATTTCCACGTCCCGGTTCCGTTCCTCTCTCAAATTTTACTATATCTTGAATTTTGACAACGTCCCAATCTCTTGGAATTTCTCCGAGTTCTGTTTGCTTAAATTCGCTATTTTGTATCTGTTGTTTTGTTTTCATTTTTTCTTTGATAAATGGAGAATTGTCTCTATTTGCCCATCAATTTTTGAGATTTTATTATTAATTTTATTTAATTCTGTATGGATATTTTCTATTTTTTCTCTCTTACTTTTGAGCCAATCTTTTAACATTGGAAGAAGCATTACTATTAAAGTTACTATCATCAATGTAATAACTATAACATCTCCAGGAGTAATAGTATCAGAAAAATCATCCAATATATAAGCGATGATAATTCCTACTACAAATGCTACAAGAGGATGGGATGCAAGAAATTTTAACTTTGGTGTAGAATAAATTATAAGAGCAATTAAACCACCAAGGACTATTATTCCAACACCACTCAAATTTATCAATCCTATCATTTTAACCCCAAAATCTTTTTATTTTCTTGATAATGTTTTTTTATTTTGTCTATTACCTTTAATTGAACATTCTTAACTGTGCTCATAATGTTCTTACTTATTTCTGGATGCAATAAAATTATTCCTTCTTTCAAATCATTATCAACTAAGTGATAATAATGAAAAATTATTTTTTCAATCATTTCTTTTTCCATTGGATTAGAAGGTAACAAAGCTCCACCTTCGTTTTGATTTACTAAGTCAATTTTCTTTTTTAATGCAACAAGAGGGGCATAAACCTTTTCTAATTTTTCTCTCGCTAAGGATGACTTTCTTTCTCTTTTACCTTTATATTCTGTATATGCGATTGTTAAGATTGTTGCTATTAAAGCCCCAATTAACCCGCTAAGTAAAGATAAGGTTATTTCTGCCATCTTCAAACCTCAAACCCCAATCCAGATTCACGAAATACATTCATCATTTTAGCACCAGATGTACTGCATTCATAATCTGCCTGTTTAAATAAAACTAAAGCTTCTTCTATTGGTAAAGTTTTATCTTCACCATTTTGAGAAACATATCTTGAAGGTGAAAGATTATAGTCATTTTTCATAACCTCTTCCTTGCTTACTACTTTGCTTATCCCTTTTTCTTCCTTGAATTCATAATAAATTTCTGAAATATTTTTAATATGGTTTTCAGGAATAAAATTTTTAGGTCTTCCTTTTTCAAAAAGTTTAGAAGCATTAATTAAAAGAATTTTATTTTTATTTTTCTTATTTTTATTAATGACTAAAATAATTCCCGCAGAAGCTGTGTTATAGAAAAGATTTTCAGGCAATAAAATAACACATTCAATTAAATCATTATTAACAAATTTTTTTCTTATATCTCTTTCTCTATTAGAGCCTTCATTTCCAGAACCTCTTGAAACAGCACCAGTATCTAAAACAACTGCCATTCTTCCATCTTCATTTAAGGAAGAAAACATATGTTGAATCCATCCCCAATCTGCAGAACTTGACGGAGGATAGCCATAATTAAAGCGATTATATGTATCCTTTTCATAAGTAGATTGAGAAAAGTCTTGATTCCACATTGGATTTGCAACAACTATCTCAAATTTTTTTAATGCTCCAGAATTTGTTAAAAAAGCTGGTCTGTTCATTGTATCTCCTAAAGAAATGTCTGCTTCCATTCTATGGATAAAAGCATTCATTTTAGCCATTGCATAGGTTGTGTGCAAAATTTCTTGTCCATAGAATCTTAATGGCTTGACTTTTGTGTTTTCTCCATATTTTTCTTTAAATCTCAAATAACATCTTATTAACAATCCTCCTGAACCAAGGCAAGGGTCATAAATTTCCTCTCCTTGTTCTGGCTCAACAATAAAAGACATTAGAATCGCAACTTCTCTTGGAGTATAAAACTCACCTGCACTCTGTCCAGAACCTTCTGCAAATTTTCTTAATAAATATTCATAAGCTCTTCCAAGAATATCTGGTTCAACATCTTTTAAACCAAGTCTATGTTTATTTAAAGTGTCAATAAGTAATTTTAATTTATCATCGCTAACAATTCTCTGACCCGATGCAGTAGCATTAAAATCTACAAAATCTATAACTCCTTGAAGTTTAGGATTTTCTCTTGCAACAGAACGAACAGCATCAGTAAGAATTTCTCCTATCTTTGTGCTTTGTTTTGTAATAAAATGCCATCTTGACTTTTCTGGTAAATAAAACCAAACTAAACTATGGTCTTCTTCAACAAGCTCTTCAGCAGTTTTCTTATCACCATACTCTTCAGACAATTTTATTATTTCATCCTCAAAAACATCAGACAATCTTTTTAAGAAAATTAAAGGCAGAATGTAGTCTTTATACTTCGGAGCGTCAATATCGCCTCTAATTTTACAGGCACATTCCCAAAGCCAGCTTTCTAAGATTTTAATATCTAACATAGATTTATTAGTATTTATCACTTATAAAAAGCTTTTTAAAATTTATTTGGTTTTCTTCATAATTTCATTAATTAAATCAATCCTTGTTTTTCATTAATTTTTCCTAATTTTTCAACTATTTTTAATACTATTCCAGGATGCTTAAGTTGAACGTCTTGTTCATTATCAACAAAATCATTTTTATTGTTGGAAATAAAGCCAATAATACTATTACAAATCTTATCAATTGCATGAATACCTTTAAGCTGTAGTTCAGGATTATCATTATTTTCTAAAACAATTCTGAGGGCATTTTTAAGAGAAAATTTTAATACAACATTTATATTTAATCTTATCTCGTTTATTTTCTCTTTTGGAATTTCATTAATTATAATATCTAAATCCTTGTAAAGTTGAGTTCTACTAATCTTGTATTTCTCTGCTAATTGAGTTTTGTTAAATACCCAGGTACCTTGTTCTTGAATTATTTGTTTTAATTCTTGTCTTCTTTTTCTATAACTTAGTTTGGTTGACATTTTTTGACTTTATCCTCAATATTATTATTTTTTTGTTAACCAGTGTAAATAGGACTACCTTCAGAAATAACAAGTCCAGTATTAATACTGACATAACCATCAGTAAATACACTACCGATATTATTCCCTGCATAACATCCAGAAAATTGACTACCAGCATTAACAACAATACTGCATCCCGAAGGCGCACTACCAATTGCATAAAAAGGATAAGATGGAATAGGACTACCATGAGTGTTATAAAACCATGTAATCATATTACCAAATTGAACTTCTTTAAGATTATTATCGCCACAAAACTTACGTATAGACAAAGTAGCTGGAATAATTTTAATAGCTAATTCATAAGGATATTCATTTTCTCCAACAAAATTCTTAGGGCTATTATCAATAAATTTGTTATACAATCCATGATTAATAGCTAATCTTGATAGCCAATCGTCATTAATAGAAATATCACCGGGGTCTATATTAAGTTGTTTTCCTAATAGAGTTCCATCATTTTTAAGAATGTCTTCAATAGCCATAAGCCTTTTACAACACATAGAACTAACTAAATCGTCCAAGTCCTCTTGGCTGATATTGAGATTAACTATAATAAAAAAAGGATTTGGGAAAATCTGAGCAGAATTCTCATATGAATTTAACCTGCTTAAATGAATTTCTGATTTAAATAGAGGACGTTCCCTAATCAATGCAACTCTTCTATGAGCAGGGTATCTTTTTTCATACAAGGATTTGTCATAGTTAAAAGGAATGAAGATTTTAAAATAATATTCAATATTGTGAACTCTTAATATACTTTTTTCATTATTTTCAACTTCTTGTTTGCAATTTTGATATACCCTAACAAGTTGTAAAGCTTCTTGTTTCTTGTTCTTGTTTGGAGTCCAACTTTTATGTTTTCCTATCCTTTTTTCTTTTATATACCATTTTTTTTCTAACGAGTGGACAACTCTTGATACTTGCCATGGTTCAAGATTTGTGTTTCTGCCAATTTCATTTTGGTCTGGAAAATCTTTATGATTTTCATAAATGTATTCCAAAACTCTTACCTCATTTGCAGACATCTTTTCAACTTCCATTTTCATACTCCTCTCTTGGTTTAAATCTATCATCTTGCCACCTTGTTCCACTTATTGAAGCATCAAATTGACCTATAGGAGTTTGTATAACTACTGGGGAAGTTTGTTGTGTAGCTTGTGTTACTAACCCAATCTCTATAGCTTTTAATCTTCTTTCTATTAAATTATACTTTTCTTCTAATTCATTTCTTTTTTTCTGTTCTTCTTGGATTTGTTTTTCTAATTGTGTTTTTGTTATATCAACATACATATCATCTTGTGTTATGGTATCTTTCATTCCTAAAAATTCTGTGTAATAGTGTATCATCTCTGATTTTATCCAACCGAATCTATATTTTAATGCAGCCTCGCTTTTGTATATTGGAAGCCAGAAACATGCAGAAGAATGTCTAAAATCATACAAAGTTAAATTCTTGTATTTTATTTGGTCTGGAGTTAATAATTTTTTACCTAATTTTCTAAGCTCTTTGTTAATTGTTGGAGCTAATTTTTGACAAATAAAATCATCTGGTCTAAGTCCTAATTTATTAACATATTCTTTAATTTGATTAGAGCTTAACATTAACTTTATTTTTCTTCCGAATGTTTTTGATATTTCGTCCCTTATTATTAACTCAGTAAAATCATTGTTAAAATCAGATATTTTAAGATTCATTAGTTCTTTTGTTCTCGCTCCACTATCTAAAGCAAGTAGTAAAACAGGTTTCAAATCAAAACTTGCTTTTTCAATAACTCTCTCTACATCTTCTTTTGTCATGTAAACAAATTTTGGCTTTTCGCCTCTACAATCTAAGTCAATAGTTATATCATCTATAATTTTTCCTTCTTTTCTTTTTACAAGCTGAAACCAATGCCAGAAAACTTTGAAGGATTTAACATAATCCCCTGTGGATTTATAAGGAACTCCCTTCTTTGTTTTTATAACTCCTTCCCTCATATCATTAAATAACTCATGTAATTGTTCTGGTTTTACCTTTGTTATATCCTTTATTCCCCTTAATTCTAACCTTTTAAAAATAAAAACAAGTCTATTTTTTATTGTGTCCAGCCGAATACAACTCCGAGCCCCCTTCTTGCTTTTAGGAGATACATTAATACCAATTCTAAAGTCCTTTATTATAGAAATAATAAGCTGTGAGTGTTTAGGATTAGTTCCCTTAATTTTTCCATTCTTCTCAGCTTTATTAAACCAGTTGCTAAATCTTTGTTCGTTATTGTAAATATTTCTCTCCATTTTTATGTCCACTTTTGGATATTATTATATTATCCAATATTTGACATTATTTAAATCTTTCTAATCCCCATTCAGAAAACTCATGCCCCCACCGGGATTCGAACCCGGGTCCCAGCCTCGAAAGGGCTGAATCCTTG
>CAYIWL010000020.1:0-12918 GCA_964367085.1 Candidatus Woesearchaeota archaeon | reverse complement strand
GATAATTTCATCAACTTTGTTTTTATTAGTTAGACTGCTGAACACAATCAATATCCTTCCGTTTTTATTCAAATATTTTCCAGCATCTAAAAAAAATCTTTCAATAACCTCCCATCCATGTTTTCCCCCAACCAAGTCTTTGTCTTTAATTTCGTCTTCAGGAAGATAAGGAGGATTAAAAATTATGAAATCAAATTTTCCTTTAACATTAGAAAATAAATCGCTTTTAAAAACATTCAACCCAAGTCTCTTGCAGAATTTCAAAGAATTATCATCAATGTCAACTCCAGTAACGTCTTTGCTCTTTGTTAATGCAGCCTTCATGAGAATCCCACTCCCGCATCCAATCTCAAGTACTCTGCCAAAAGCAAACTTTCTAACGTATTTTTCCATTAAATAACTATCATCACTAGGTTCATACATTTTCTAGAACAAATTGATTACAGTTGGTCTTTTTTTATGGCTTTCTGTATCAAGGCCCGGTTAGCAATCTCGTCTATCTGATCGGATCCATATCCTGCTCGAGCTAGAGTATCCCACACATCCTTGTCAACATTGATTTTTTTCTTCCTTCTTATCATTCCTCTGCCAGTGTTTTGATTAGCTTTTAATGTTTTCTAATTAAAAATATCTATTTTAAATTATCTAAATGCAGAAAATACTCTTTCACCCTGTCCAAGATCCCTTTCAGATAAAAATTCTCAATCTTCTGCTCGAATAAATGCAGTAATCTTTCGTTCTCAGTGATCTGGTAAGAATTCCCTTTCTTCTCAACAAGGAACAGGTCTTTTAATCTCTTCAGCTGCCTTCTTATATTTGATTCAGCAATCCCATTCATAGTTAGGTTAGATTTTTTCCGGTATTCAACAACTTTAGCTTTAATCTCTTCCGCAGCAATCTCCCCTTCATCAAGCAAGGCATGCAAAACATCAACAACTACATCTCTAGAATCTCCTGGTTGCAATAATCCCAGGCTCAAACATATCTTTTTTACAAGCTCCCTCTTAGGCATATTATACGGCTTTTCATACTTTCTAAGGGTAATCTCAGCAATAGGAACGCTTTTAGCAACCTTGCTCTTCGCCATCATTCTCCCTCGCCATTTTTCCTGCGCAAAACTAATTTCTCAGAAACAAATTCATCCCTCTTTCTTAAAAACTCTAGCCTGTTAGAATCGCGAAGCTCCCTATTCTCATCTAAAAACTCTCTCTCCAAACCCTTGATGACTTTAACCAAGTCCTGCATGCCAAATAAAAGTTACTCAAGATATATAAACTTATTCACAATAAAACTTATATAAACTTCATAAAAGAAACTAAAAAATGCCAACGCTAATAGCATGCTTATCAACAGGAAAAGGAACTTGGGGTCATGTCTCTCATCTCATCAGCGACAACACCTGGGACCAAGTTTTTTTAATCACGAATGAGTTCGGAAAAGAAAATTTCACAGCAGCAAAGAACACAGAATTAATTATTATCAACCAAAAACAAGGAATAAAAGAGCTTGCAAAAGAGATAGAGTCAAAATTAAAAAACAAAATAAAAGATCCGGAAATAGCTTTAAACTTAGTCTCAGGAACAGGAAAAGAACACACGGCAATGTTGTCAGCAGTTCTGAAGTTGGGAGTGGGGATTAGGTTAGTAGCATTAACACAGCAAGGAATGGAAGAGATATAAATTTTAAAAATCTTTCCATTAATAATGAATATCAAGAGAATCAGCACAATAATATTTATATCCTTCAAAGATTCTCAATACTTCATGTCCTTATTTGATAAATCCATTCAAGACTCCAGCTCAATTTTCAAGAACGAGATAGCACTAGACACTAACTTCACTCCCCGCGGCCCAATACAGTTCAGGGAAAACGAAAACAAGTACGTAGCAGACTGCATCAAGCCATTGCTGCAAAGAAGGAACGGAAGGAATTTAGTAATCTTCGGCCCGCCAGGAATAGGAAAAACCCTAGCCTGTCTAAAAGTAAAGGAAGAATTAGAAGAGACAACTGATGAAGTCCAAGTCTTCTACATAAATTTATGGAAAAAGAATACATCGCATAAAATAATTCTAGAGCTGTGCGATCAATTGGATTATAAATTCACTCATAATAAATCATCAGATGAATTGCTGCAGATAATGAAGCAGAGGATAAATCAAAATTCAGCAGTTTTTATTTTTGACGAGGCAGACAGGGCAGAATCACTTGAATTACTTTATCAATTCGCAGAGGATATCTACAGGAAGACAATGATATTAATCACAAATGATAAGAACTGGATTTACAAGATAGATTCAAGATTGAAATCAAGGTTAATGCCAGATCCTTTAGAATTTCGCTCATATAACTTGCAGGAGATAAAACAGATTTTAAAGTCAAGGATGCAGTTAGCATTTAACCCAGGTACAATCCAGGAAGATTTACTGAGCGCAGTAGCTCAAAAAACATTGCAATCCGGGGATATAAGAACTGGATTATTTTTGCTGAGAGAATCAGCGTTGATAGCAGAATCAAAATCACTTAAAAAGATTACAAATGAACACATACAGCAGGCAATAGAAAAAATAGGCGATTTCAAAAGACCCGTTGAATTAGACAAGGACGAAGAAGAAATACTCTCGATAGTCAACCAAAACCAGAGCAAGACAACAGCAGAGATATTCGACATCTACAAGGACAAGACCCAAAGTGATAAAAGCAAAAGGACTTTCTTAAGAAAGATTAACAGCTTAGAAAAAGCAAATTTAATAAAAGTCGAAGAAGTCAACGGCATCCAAGGAAAATCCTACAAAGTAACAAGATTAAGCGACTTCTAAAGCCATGAGTTTTCAATTTCATTAATATCTTTTAATTTTCCAGTATCTAAACTACAATGTATCTCACCAGTGGATTTTTTATTATATAGAATTCCTTTCCTAAATAGATCTCGAATAGCCTCATCAACAACTTTTTCTCCTCTCAAATGTTTAGGAAGGCAATTTCTCAAGTGAACTGTCTCAGTATGAGCCCCGCCATATTTTTTCTTGTTTTTTAGCATCCTAATCATCTTTTTCTGTATTTCTCTCATTTCAATAATATTAATTTTAACCATCACAAGAAAAAAGAAAAATATTATTAATATAGATATCTTACAAAAAAGAAACATAAGTATTGCAAATTAGAAACATTTAAATACCTACAAAGATCTAACAAAAGATATGAAATTCCAAGATGAGCCGACGTTGTTTAGGAAAATATTTGGCGACACTCCAAAAATAAGAGTCCTAGAATACTTACTGGAAGGCAGAGAATTAGATCATTCCCTAGGAGATATTGCAGAAGGAGCAGGCATTAATAGGGTCACATTATTCAGGATGTGGGATGACTTGGAAAAATCTAAAATCATTCTTCATACAAGAAACATAGGAAACGCAAAGCTATACAAATTAAATGCAAAAAATAATTATGTATTGATTCTTATCGACGTGTTTGATAAAATAATAAATACAGACTTCCAGGAAGATAAAATCAAAGAGAAAATTGCAGCATAACCAACCAAGCGACTTCTAAATATATTTTCTAACATATATTTTCAATTCAACTGACACACCTGCCATATACCTCCGCGCCTGATATAAACAAAGAACGTTTCTAAGTAATAAGAGCCAAGGAGGTGCCAAAAATGAAACTGCTAAAAAAGACATACCTGGCATGGCATGAATTTGCCGCCAGACAACGGGAAGCCGAGCTTCTCGACTTTATTTCTTCAACAACACAAAAATCTATTGAAAATTACTGGAAAAGGGAGGTGAAAATATGATGATAGACCAAAGAACAATCGGGGATTTGCTAAGCAACCAATTAATGAAACTGCCAATGAGGATAGTTGAATCCTCAAAAAAGAAATGCACTCACTGCGGAGGTTAAAATGAACATTTACTCAAAAAAATCAGTTCAAACAGCGCTTGATAATGACGATATTGAAGCAGGAGATGCTGGGTTTATGATAGGTTACTTGGAGGAAAACTAACTTTCATTTAACTTATCTAGATATTATAGAAAGTTATACCTCATTTAGCCTCTCACATATATTGCAACAATCCTATTTCTCGGCAAAGGATTTCCTTCACAGTCATATGCCTGTTCTAACCTTACCTCTTTAAATTGAGAGCCATATTCCCTTTCCAGATGCAACTCTGTAGGTAAGAATTCTCCGATTCCAAATAAGTGTTCATAAGCAGAATCTACTCTAAGTATCCCTCCATTCATAAGTTCATTCATATCGTTAATAGGCTGATTAGCTACTAATGCCCAACCATCTTTTTCCATTGTCGTCTGCAAAGGTGATTTATTTCTTTTCATGTTATTTTGATTTAAGTACAAAAGAAAGTAATCTATCCCTAAGATCATCAGCATCTCTTTTTTCAGCTCTAAAATATAAATTAGGCTTAATCTCTTCAAATGCAACATTCTCATGAAGTGAATTAGCCATAAAGGTTCTCCTTCGTGTTGGCATTTCTTTTGCTGGGATATATGTGACTTGAAATTTGTCTGATTGATACCCCCAGCCCTCATAAGATGCTCTTTGTTCAGCATATCTCCTAAACTCTTCCATTAGAACTCTATTAGATTCATTATCATTCATAAACAATCTTACTTCAGTATTATTGACTAAAGGTGTACAATATAGATCAAAAAATCTGTCAAATCTTTCTTTCATAGTTCTACGCACATATTCTTCTTCAGGTGTAAGGTGTTGCATACTACTATCTTGGAATAGTGATTTATAAACATATCGACTGTCTTACAGTAAGCTTATGTAATTTCAACATTTTCAGGAAACAGTTATAAATCAAAGATTCTCTTTATCTATAATGAGACTCTTCGCCTTCACAGACACACATGGAAATAAAAAAATAATCTCTGTTTTGATAAAGAAAATAAAGCTCTCAAAACCAGATATCATAATCTGCGCAGGAGACTTGACAAATTTCAGCAGAAATCTACAAAAGTTACTTAGCGAATTCAAAAAAACCAATCTTCCTTTATTAATCATTCCAGGGAATCATGAAACAAATCAAGATTTAGCAAGAGCATGCCAAAAAACAGAGTTCGCAATAAACATTCATAAAAAAATTTATTCAATCAACAATTATTTATTCTTCGGCTTCGGTCTCGGCGGCTTTGAAGGAAAAAATTCTGAATTAGAAAAATTAATTCCAAAAGTAAAAAAAGTATCAGAAGAAAAAACATTAATTCTGATCACACACCAGCCACCATACAAAACAAACTTAGATGTTCTTCCATCAGGTCATGCAGGCAGTAGATCAATTAGAGAGTTTATAGAAAAAACAAAGCCAAAACTCAGCATCTGCGGCCACTTGCACGAAAATGAAAATAAAATCGGCAAAATAAAATCAACTTTAATAATAAACCCGGGCTGTAGCGGAAAAATTATCAAGATTTAATTAACTTCTTTTCTTCAGCCATTCCTGCTCCAAACACAACCCATGCAATAGAGCCTATTCCTGAAACTAACTTCTTCAGCCTTTCAAGAATCCTGCCTATGCCTATAGATGGATATCTTTCAAACATCTTGTTGCAGTCAATGATTAACACATCTTTTACTAAATCGACACGAATCGCCAGCTCAGTATCATTAGTGTAATAGGCTTTCATAACTTCGAGATAAGATTTCTGAACATCCAAAAGAATCGATCTGATAGATTTTTTCATATCTTCATCTAATTTATGCTCTCCTAAAAACCTGCTAATTCTCTTTATCTCGTCGCCAATGTCCTCCATGTTTATGCTCAAGAACCAGATAGTAAGCAGATCTTTGTTCTGTATGTTCAGCATTCTAGCCGTGCTTGGATTCTCCATCGCTCCATGTACGGCTCTTAAAATCAAAAAACAAAACTTGTTAACATCAAAGTCTCTTTCATATATTGTGCTGTTAAACTCGCCATGAACAGATTTAATCATGTCCTCAAACATTCCTCGAATAATTATGTCCATTCTTCTTACATTATCAGGAACAGAAACATCTCTCAAGTTCAAAAAATCCTTGGCAACAATCTTTCTATCATCCTCCTCGACGATTTCGAGAGCGACAAAACTATGCAAAATTTTTCTTACATCTTTCATGATTTTATTCAGATGGTCTCCGGAAATCACGATAAGATGAAAATTGAATATGTATGCAGCAAATATCTCCCTGCTTAATCTCTCAATGCTTTTATTATTAGCCTTGATGTTTATCTTCTTCAGGTTTTCTTCTCTCTGCAGCTCAGGAAAAAGAACAAGCTCACCATTTTTATTTTCTTCAAAGTACAGCAAGTCTCCTTTCTTCAACTTGTGCTTTCTAAGCCAGTAATTAGGTATAGATAAGACATGGGAACTTGTCCCAAATTTTATCAATTTTCTTCTTTCAACCATAGTATATACAGTATATCCTAAAAATATATATACCTAATGTTTTCATTTTATTATCAAAAGGGGTGAGAAAAATAGAAGACGATGATTTCTTAGATGAGGAGCTTTCAGAAGAAGAGGAAATTGACCAGGCGTTAGATGACGAGGAAATTGATGCAGGGGAAGCAGGATTTTTAAGGGGATATTTTGGCGAGGAGGACTAAAATAACCCTACAAAGATCCCAAAAATATAATTAAGAAGCTTCCACAAAAATGGTGCCAGTGAAATAAATATTAGTGCAAGGCAAAATAAGCTGACTACTACCCAGATCTTTTTTGCTTGACTTTCATTCTTAAATAAACTTAGGCAGAGGAGGTAAAACATTTTTCCTCCATCCAAAGGTCCCATTGGAAGAAGGTTAAACAAACCAACACCGAGATTAGCGGCAAATACCCAGAAAACTAGAACTGTTAACCAGAGTAAGACTTTCCCAATAAACTCAAAACCATCCTTGAAACCGGATTCTATCGGAGAGATGTTAATACCGTGATGCCCATTATTTTTCTTCCAAAACATTACTTTATTAACTGCGCTTTTAGGTGGTTCTGCTGCAATGATTGAATATAGAGTAACATTTGTAGCAAGCTCTACTTTGTCTCCTGGATTAAGTGCATTTAAGGAAGTATAAAAATCATTAACATTTTCCACTTCAACGTTATTAACCTTTAAGACTTCTTCACCGACATTTACCCCGCTCAAATTTGCAGGAGAGCCTTCTTGCACATTTACAATAAGAATCCCTTCACTGTAAGTTGTAGACCCAAATGCAGGAGTTAATATAAAACTGAATATCAAGAGAAAAACACCGGCGGTAATCATATTAGAAAAACTTCCAGCAGCCAAAACCTCAAGTTGCTCCCTGTTTTTTTTACTTGCAAGTTCTTTTTCATCAGGCTCAACAAAAGCAGCAGGAATTACTGGAAATATAAATGAAAATATCGCAAAACCGCTTGACTTGACATTAACTCCATGCAACCTAGCAACAAGCCCATGGCTAAATTCATGAACAACTGCAAGGATAAAGATAGCGATTATCCAATGGAAAAAACTAATTACAGGCACTCCTGGAACAGTTTTTATTCCTGGAAACAGCGGGGCAACAGGAGGGGGAGCACCATCAAACAAGAATTCATAAACTCCGTTCGCTAAGAGGATAATAATAACAATCATCCCAATGAAACCAGCTATGACTCCCAAGATAGAAAGAGTGCCGATAATCTTGGAATGTTTCTTAGCAAGCCTATCCATCAAAACCAATCCAAGCTTAGTCCGATACAAAACCATATACACAACAGGAAATAATATTTTCTCAACTTTCACTCTTTGCTTATTCAAAAACATAACACCTAGAAGAATTAACCCTAATGCAAATAATAGTATCAAATCATAATTGACAATAATGTATCACCTCTTGCTTTTTATCATTCTAAAGCTTTTTCCTCCGCACCTTCTGCAGCTAACCTTTTTCAGCATGACTTTTCTCATGTCTGCTTTTCTTTTTGATTTGCATTTCTTGCATACAAAAACATTGTAAAAAAGCCTGGTAGTTGCTTCTGGAAATCTAACCATTTTATTTTATCTCCTTCAAAACTTTTTCATCCAAAACAATCCAATAAAGCACTTTCACTCCAGGCTCAATCTTATCTTCAAGATCCTCAGGAATTTTAAGGTCAAATGTTTCAAAATTCTCCTCGTCCATTACATTAGCAGTTTCTCCATGAACAGACAAAACCTGAGCTGATTTTTTTTCTATCAATGGGCTATCAACTTTATCATGCCCAGGAAGAACAACAACTTTTTTCTCTCCTCTTATCAGTCCAACAGCTTCTACTCTGCATTTAGCATGCCCATGTTTTCCGGGCTTGGAAGTATCTATCTTAGTAACTTTACATGCAATGCCATCGATAACCACATATCTTCCCGGCTTCAGGTCAGTAACCTGCACTTGTTTAGTCTCTGCCACTATCTCATCCAAATCAAAATTTGTTTATAAATTATTTGGTTTTTGAATTTTAAAAACTTAAATCACACTAAGCCTTATGAGAAGTTATAAAAACCTTTCTTATCGCATGGGTATCATGGTTGCAGCTGAAAAAGTTGAAAAGCATGATTTTATCGAAGTGGAGTACACAGCAATAGTAGAAGATACTTCCCAAATATTTGATACAACAGATGAGAAAACTGCAAAGTCAGCAAACATCTACAATAAGAAGGCAGAATACAAGCCAGTAATAATCTGCATAGGAGAAAGTCAGATTCTAAAAGGTTTAGACGAATCACTGGTAGGAAAGCAGCCAGGAGAAAAAGAATATGAAATAAAACTTGAATCGGAAGAAGCATTCGGCAAAAAAAATCCAAAACTGCTCCAATTAATTTCCCAATCTTCGTTCAAAAAACAAAATATAAATCCATATCCTGGATTGCAGATGAACATAGATGGCATCATAGGAACTGTAAGAACAGTAACTCCTGGAAGGGTAATAGTTGATTTCAACCATCCACTAGCAGGAAAAAAAATAACATACAGAGTAAGGATAATAAGAAAAGTGACAGATGATAAAGAAAAGCTTGATTCGATTTTATCATTTTTTGTAAAAGACTTCAAGACAGAGATCATACAAGAAGAAGCAAAAATATCGGCAATTATTCCAAAAGAAGCTCAAGATATTTTAAAGAAGAAAATAACGGATTTAATACCATCAATTAAGAAAGTAACGATTTCAAAAGAATAATCTTTATATACAACGCCAGTTTTTTTATTTCTATGGAGATAAATATCAGAAGTTCGCAGCAGGAATTCCCAGAAAAGCAAAGGTCAACAGAAGACGTCGATAGAGAATTAGAAGAATTATTGTCAAAGCACCGGGCAAAAATAAAAGTCGTTGGAGTTGGAGGCGGAGGCAATAATACTATTAATAGGATTACAGAAATAGGAGTTTCAGGAGCAGAAACAATCGCAGTCAACACAGATGCTCAAGACCTTCTTTATACTAATGCTGACGTAAAAATCCTAATCGGAAAAGAAACAACTGGAGGACTAGGAGCAGGAAGCATCCCAAAAATTGGAGAAGAATCTGCGAGAGAAAATGAGCAGGAAATAAGAAAAAGATTGCACGGAGCAGACATGATATTTGTCACTTGCGGGCTCGGGGGAGGCTGTTTAACAGGAGATTCTTTAGTGTATTCCAATCCAAAAGGACCAGTAAGAATAGATTCCATAAAACCAGACAGCTACGTTTATTCTTTTGATGATGGAAAACTAGTAAGAAGAAAGGTTTTAGCAGCTATGAAAACAGGAGTAAAAAAAGTTTTTGAAGTCAAAACAAGAAATCACTCCCTACAAGCGTCTTATGATCATCCATTTTTAAAAGTTGTTCCAGAAAGATTAGACAAACAAGGAAAGTTTTATGATTACAATCTTGAATGGGCTCCAGCTGAATCTCTAAAAAAAGACGATCTTGTCTTAACCCTAAGAAATACTAATGAGAGCAAAGAAGAACTTAAAATAGATGATATCAACATCGATGAAAGATTCTGCAGACTATATGGCTTTCTATTGGGAGACGGGTGGATAACAAAGAGTAAAGACAGTTGGAAAATCTACTTCTCCCCTTCAAAAAATAAAGAACAAAATGAGAGATATATAGCTTTAATCAAAGAAATATTCAATCTTGAAATGAAATCAGGAGGCAACTGGTATTATGCAAACTCAAAAAAAATATATGAAGCTTTAGAAAAATTAGGATTAAAAAAACCGGCAAAAGAAAAAGAGATTCCTGAATTTATTTTCAAACTTCCAAACACTTGCAAAAGAGAATTCATTCTAGGTTTAGCAGATGCAGATGCTCACTTTTATAGGCAGATAAAGAATGATGGAAGAGAAAAAAATGAAATAAGATTTGAAATGAGCAGTGAAAAACTTATCAAGCAGTTAAAAGTTCTCTGCAATTATCTTGGTTTGCGGGCAAGCAATGTAAACTCAAGAACAAGAGAGATAAAACCGCCGAATTCAAAACAAAAAGTAAAACTAACCTCCTGGAATTTAAGAATTTACAAGATTTACCAATTAGATGAAAATCTAGAAAATACAAGAACCAGAAAAGGTATTGGATTGTTGTATAAATATCACAGGAGAATAAATCCGGAAAAACAGGGAATATTCGAGAATTTTGGTTTTGGAAGGATACAATCAATAACCGAAGTTGGAGAAAAAGAAGTATATGACATAACCGTTGAAGGAAGTCATAATTTCGTTGCTGATGGGTTTGTCGTCCATAACACTGGCACGGGAGCAGCACCAGTAGTAGCTGAGCTCGCAAAGAAGCAAGGAGCATTAACAGTAGGAATAGTAACAATTCCGTTCACGATGGAAGGCCAGAGAAGGTATGAAAATGCAATAATGGGTTTAGAAAAAATGGAAAGAATTGTAGACACTTTAATTGTAATCCCTAATGATAAGCTTTTAGAATTAGCTCCAGATTTACCATTACAAACTTCATTCAAAGTAGCTGATGAAATTCTAACAAACGCAGTTAAAGGAATAGCAGAATTAGTTACAAAAGCAGGTTTAGTTAATTTAGATTTCGCGGACATAAAAGCAGTCATGAGCGACGGCGGAGTAGCTTTAATAGGAGTTGGAGAGAGCGACACAGCAAACAGGGCAATAGAAGCTGTTGAAAAAGCAATCTCAAATCCTTTATTGGATGTAGACATTAGCGGCGCAACAGGTGCATTAATCAACGTATCAGGCGGACAAGATTTAACTTTAAGCGAAGCAAAAAAAGTTGTGGAAACAGTATCAGCAAGATTAGATGAAGATGCAAGGATTATATGGGGAGCGCAGATCTCAGATGACTTAGAAAACACATTGCGCACAATGCTTATAGTGACAGGTGTTACTTCTCCTCAAATCTACGGAAAAAGAACAGCGCCACCAACACCTAGAAAAGTAAAAAAAGAAATTGAAGAAGAATTAGGAATAGACTTCGTTGATTAAATCTAATCAATTTCTTTATGTTACAAATGAAATGTATCAAAGCGTTTAAAAAACTAATAAACTTTATCATGATGATCGTAATCAAGAAGACGAACTATTTTCTCATTTTCAAGTACCTCATAAGTGAGAACAAAGTTGCGAATATGAACTCTTCTTTGCCCGACCATGTTTGCAGTTAATGGTTTTCCGACTTGTGGATTTTCAAGAATTTCTTTTATTTTTCTACTTAAAATTTCGAATTGCAATCGATCTTTCTTTGAAAGCTTAGCAAATATTTTATCTAGTTGCTCTGAAACTTCAAGTTCATAAACCAATTTTATCGATACCTCTTCTCAAAATCCTTATATGTACCAATCTTAATAAATTTACCTTTTCTGATTATATCCAGTTTTCTTAAATATTCTTCTCTTATTTTAGGTTCGGTTTCTATTTGTGCCTTAATGAAAGTGTTGATTTGATTGCTCATACTAATTCCATTTTCCTTGCAGAATTCAGAATATCTTTCATATGCATCTTCTTCCACATTAAATGTTTTCAATGGCATGTTAAATAATGTTATTTAATACTATTTAAGTTTTTCTGTTGATTAATTAGAAAAAAATTAGAATATTATGAAGCGTCAGTGAATAAGACCTGGTGTTCTGCAGTTTTATTATCCATCATCTGTTTGCATAACTTAGCTACCTGTTTTAGAGTGAATGGATGTTTTTCTACATAAGAATAATAATCGCCTAATAAAGAATCTTTAAGTTCAATGGGGGATGAAGGCGTCATTAAAACAGTACTTGGATCTATCTCTTCTCCTTTAATTGACATAACTCTGAAGAATTTTTTTCCAAACATAAACCTGAAGAATCCTTTTTTGGAATTGCATCGGTCTTTAGATATCCTATTTCGATCAAATATCAAGTCTGTTCCCCAATTGATAAATTCTTCCGTACTTACTATAGGGGATGCTCGGTATACTCTAACTTCATGAGGTGTTACCTCTTTAGACAATACTTGTTCAAGTTCAATTCTATCTACATCAGCCAAGTATGTGTTGTATACAGCTCTTGTTGGAAAAGCTTTTCTTGGATTCCATCTGTTTGTTGTTCCAAATATAGCCATCCTTTTCAAAGCCATCTCAGTATATTTTGTTATTAATTCTTCTTTTTTGTGACCTAGGTTATATTCTTTTCTTGATTCTTGTATATTCTGATCTGCAGGATGTATGCTTAATTTCAAAACTTGGTTTGGGTCAATACCGGATTCTAAATCTTCGATTGGTTTGCTTCCCACTTTAGCAAATATTTCCTTGATTTTCCAAGTAAGAGTATTCGAACATTTTAATTCTACAACACTTCTGTATACTGCCGGAAATCTTTTTCCTCTAATTGACATTCCAGAATCAATGAAGGCTTCAACATAAGTCGGGTTCCAATCTTTAGGTGGATTAAAGATACTAACCCTCTCTCCTCTTGAACCA
>CAYIWL010000019.1:0-13844 GCA_964367085.1 Candidatus Woesearchaeota archaeon | reverse complement strand
ATGGGAATAAATTTATTGATTTGGATGATTTCTTCTTGTTTGCTGATGATTTTGGAAGAGCGGTTGAATGTGGAGGGGGGATAGACTGTTTGGAATTAATTCCCAATCACAATAAACTTAGTGAGAATAGAATAGATCTTGTTTTAGTGGCTTTTAATTACGAGGCTTTAAATAATTTTTTGAATATTGCCCATAAAATAATAGAAGATGATAAAATCGGGCTTTTTTTCCTTGAGCCGTTTAAATCAAATAAGAATAAATTTAATGTGTGGTATGTTAATAAAATAGGCATAGCTGAAGATATACAGCCAGATAAACAGGGGGTAATACTTGGAAAAGATGCTTATGTCTTATCTGATATATGTACTAAGAAGCTGGGATATTTTAGAGAAGAGTTAACGCCACAAGATATATATTTTAGTACAAGAATGTTTAATATTTTTATAGTGAACAAAGGTGTGGGTGGTTCTGCATTCTCAACACCACAAACTGGAAATGTTGAATTGCTTAGGAATTATGGTGAATTTGCAGGCTTAAAGGGTGCCACTGTTCACATTCCTGAAGAGGGGAAGCCTATTTATCATCCTAACCAGGGGGATATACAGCCCGACACACAGAGATGGTATGACCTTTATAATAATAAGCTAAGGTCATTTGCCCATGAATTTGCACACGCCTTTACAATAGAGTATCCTTTTGAAAAATACCTTCCTAGTGAATGGTATAGGATTTTTGATGAATACTATTCTGATCAGGATTATTCAGAGGATTTTGACCGTGGCACGCTTAAATATCACAGCAATTGTTTTGCAGGGACCTTAGAAGAATGCCAGTCTGCATCAGCAAATGAATTATTTGGAGACCTTATTGGAAATGGTTGCGGAGAGGATGGAGTGATTGACTGTTGCACAAATGACGTGATTAAAATAACGAATGGTGCAAGATCCTGCATTTCATGTCCTTCTTGCCATGAAGACACTGATTATAATTTAGAGGTTTCCTGCTATCAAGGATGTACATATAAAAATGTTTATAGGGCAACTTTTGATTCCATTATGAGAGGAGATACGTTTTCATTTGGGCTGGTAAATGAGAGATTATTACAAAAGCAGATTGATTATCTAACGGATGAGTTGGGGAAAGCTACTACTAAAGAATATTTCAAATTCACTTTTGAGAACTGGAACCAGGATGAAACTACTGAGCTAATAAATTATTTGTGTGGGAATAATGATTGGAAAGAAAGTAATGGAGTTTATGAATGCAATTTTGATAACGGGAATGAGTTGGATGGGGTTTATGAATTGGCTTTGGATATTTTTGGTGAGCCTTATACATCAATTTCCCATATCAAAGTCATAAGAGATGAAACAATCTTCGGTGCAGGTGAAAACAGAATTGATGAAGTTAGATTAAGGACCACTGCCCCTCCAGGTACTTTTGGTTTTGATGGTTTTTATTTAGCACAAGAATCTATTGTTCATGAATTGCTGCATAGCTTTACTGGAAGCAACAGGTTTAGCCATGATATATTTAATGAAGGTATGACAGAAGCAATGGCCATTATTATCCGAGTCAAACTGGGTGAAAATCCAACCAGACCTCAATTTAGTTCATACGATACTTATAACAAGAGAGCTATAAGCACCAATGACGGCCAGTTTTCTTTTAATTTTCAAGCCTTTGCCATGATGCAATATGGGACTGCTGCACAAGCTTGGTTTGATTTATATGGTCAAAATGCCAATTTTTTTAAATCATTCTTTCAGGAAGTCAAAAAAAATTATAATATTAAAACTGAATTTGATAGAGACTACTTTTATATTGATGATTTTCAAAAATTGATAGGTATTGTTGAAAAAGCAATGCCTTATGTCAACGATATTCCAATTAATGAATGGGTATCAAGAAATTTTATAATGCAACTGGTTTCTGATGACAGTAATGTCATAACTCCTTATCTGCATGACGGATATTTGCCAGAATTTATTTTGATTAACAGGAGAAACCCAGCTGATCCAGTAAATACCGACAATGTTGAAGTTACTTTCAAATTGATTGACTATAACAACAATCTTGTAAAAGAGGCAAAGGCTGAAAAATATTTATATACGATTGGTTCAAGTTATAATAAATGGTCAATAATTGATCAACAATGGTTCTCATCTCAAGATGGAAGATATAAATTAAAGGCGGTTGCAAATGTCAATGGGGATATATATTCTGATTTTAGCTGGCATATGGAAAAGAATCAGGGTTTGCATGGCGTAATTGTCCCATACTTAGATGGTACAGTTACAATAATGCCAGAAAATGGAGCTTCTTTTACTATTCCCGTTGTGAACGGCGCTTTTTATCCGCCTGATGAATTAGTATCACGTACAGAAGCCTTAAGAGGTAAAGTAACATTGCGTTATACATCCCCAACAGGAAATGTCATTGCAAAAACTATTTACAAAACTACCAATCAGTTGTTTGTTGTAATCAATGACGAACCTTTTATGCTTCATGAACAGCTAAAGTTTGCCAAAGCCACTGATTTTCCAATAAGGGTTTCTGCTAAGGTTTATGGTTCTAATGATGTGTATATAAACTACAGATTCAGCAGTACAGAGTCTTATCAAAAGATAAAAGCCAGCAGGAGTGATGACAACATTTTCTTTGCAGATATTGCAATCTCAGGCGACAATATTAGGCATCTTGAATACTTTTTTGAAATGGTAAAAGAAAATTATATAACTACATATCCGGATGGTGGACAAGAATACCCTCTAATAGTACCTATAATACAAACATCTGATAAGGAAGCCCAATTTGGCCAGCCTCTAAAAATTGTACAACATAACTTCCCGGCAGGTGGAGGCGTAGGAGCAGTTTTCAAGCTAGAATCTGGTACTCATGGATTTATGGGGCTTTTCTTTTCAAATACGGCATTTGAATTTAATATTGAAAATTCATTGATTACTTCACTTGCTCTATTTTTCCAAAATGCCCAATTTCCAGAATCTAATGGAGATGTGATAATCCAACACTATATTGATAATATTGAAAAAAAACTTAAAATATATTATCCTCCTATAGACGGAACTTTATCAAGGGATAAAGGCATAACATTATACATTGCAGAAGACGGCTCAACTTATTGGAAATTCCATCCAAATCATCCAATATTTGGAAGTATAGACAATCCAACCTTCGAGGATGCTTTAAGAAACGGGCACCTTGCAAGGGCTGCTCCTTCCGACTCAGATTTTGAGAAAGAAATTGATGTTGTACAGTCTCTGCAGCAGCAGGAATTAACAGGAAGTGTCTTGTATGTAAAAGATATTGGCTCTGAATATGGATACGGCGGTGCTTCTCTCCTTAATGATGATGGAAAAATACGTGTAGGAGCCAGAGAAATGAAAACTAGAACAGATGGAAGCGGAAGCATTTATTGGACAAATCACCTGTTTGAGATTGATAGAGGGGTATATCGTGACCAATGGAGTGATATGGAAGAAAAGCCCCTTGTCTTAGATTACGATCAATTAAGCGACGATCCGTTTATTCCATGGACAATACTAAGTATAGCTTCGGATAAGGGTCCGTTGGATATTTACTTACCTCAGGTCAAAAATGGTGTTTCTTTCCTGTATTTGTTTGTGGACACAAATGGATTTACATATTATGCGAGGAGAGACCATGATGTTGGTTTTCCTGATCTTCTTCCGCAAGAAGCAATTATACCTGCCCATCTGGCATCGTTTAATCCATTAAATGATAATGAACTCAATGAGCCAGCTCCGCCTATTGTTCAATTATTATCAAAGCTAGATAATCTTGTCACTTTAGGGTCTTCATTTGAGATAAAATTTGGATTAAGGGATTACTCACCAATATCAAAATTGTATGTGCGCGTAATTGATGATAATGGTCAAATACAAAATGAAATTGTTCCAATTAAAAATATTCAATCTTTTCCTTCAAATATTAATTTGTATTCAGCCGTAATAGATACATCTGGTTTTGTTACAGGGAGATACAAGATAGTCATATTTGCAGAAGACAGCCAAGGAAACAGCAATAATGGCAAAGAAGTGCATGATTTTGAAGTTGATTCTAGTCTATGCAGAGAGTTAGTTCCAGGCAATAATAATTTAGATGAAAATAGAATAAACTTTGTCTTTGTTGGTTACAATTTTGATACTAAATCGCAATTTTTATCCTATATAGAGATGTTAAGAAATACCTTTTTATTACATGAACCTTTTAAATCAAATCAGAATAAATTTAATTTCTGGTATGTTGATAGATTGGTTAGTCTTGATAATGTACAGACGGGAGACTTATTCTATGCAGGAGAAATGGACAAATCAATTTATGATTATTCATCTTATTGCGCTTACAATAACAAACAGCTTGTCGGTGTAGGAAATTGGCATTTTATTGCAAATGCTTACTATGGTGGTCGTATCTATATTTCCACCATTATAGGCGGAATTGTTAATAGTCCTTATAGTAGACTATCCCTTCCTCACGAGTTTGGTCATTCATTTGGAATTCTTACAGATGAGTATTGGAATGGTTTTGGACAAAATATGGCAGATTCGCCTCCATCTGCATCTGGAGAATTCCTATCTCCGGAGGGTACAATATATACTCTCTCAAATTGTGGTTGGGATTCTAGTTATACTAATTTCTGTAAGGACTGGTGTGAATCGATAGACATAAGCCCAATTAATGAGAGATTAGTAAACTATTGCAAATCATTAAATGATGAAAGCGCTTGTTCATCTGCTAATCATCCTGATGATTCAGAATTTAATAAACCATGTTTATGGTTGGGTTCTGATGATAATGTATTCAAATCAAATTGTGTTTTACAAACTTATTATTTTGGCAATAATGTGAACATCGGTAAGAATTGCCTGTCAGACCTTGGTTGTTTCCCAAGTTGCGGCACTTATTTATTCCGAAACTGGTTTAGATCTAGCATTTATAGCATAATGGCTGGAAATACTGATGGTACTTTTAATTATTTTCATCAAAAACGACTATGTGAGAGAATTAAAGGAGTAACTGGGAGTTTTGGAGGTGTTTGTAATGAGCTGGTCTAGACTATTTCGGTTTGTGAAAGTAAGCAAATATCTTTTATACTACGCGATAATCTTTTTCGTTACTTTCTATCTCCTCACTCAAAACTCCCTTGCAATTGAGGAAAAGGATGTATTGGTTTTAAGACTAACAAATTCAAATGGGATAATTACTGAAGATTCTTTAATTGTAACCAAGGGCTATAATGATGTATTCGGTAAAACTGATGGAGAATTCAAGATAGAGATTATTTCTTTTGATGGAAACATGTTGGATTATGGTTACTTTGATTTTCCAAAAGATATTATTAAGGATGATTTTGGAAAAGAGATTACTATTGATAACCCTTTAATTCCTTCAAGTGCAGTAGGTGTCCAAAAGTATGTAAAAGAATTAATTTTGCCATATTATAAGAATATAAATAAAATAATAATTTACAGCAGAAACAATTCCAATCCAAGTTTAGAAATTGACGTCTCTAATTTTGCTGACCTTTGCGGTGATAAAATCTGCCAGATTATAGAGCATAATTTTAACTGCCCACAGGACTGTAATTCTGGAGGCAATGATAATTTTTGCGATGGCATAAAAGAGGGCATATGCGATCCTGATTGCGTTGCTGAATTAGATCTGGACTGCAAGAAAAAAGAAGAGCAAACTGCCCAGCCAAGATTATTTTTCCTATTAGGATTGATACTAGCATTAGTTGTTTTAGTATGTGCTGTTCTTATTATCCGAAATACTAAGAAAAAAACAACTAGGATAGAAAAACAAATACCAGAAATTGAACAACAATTAAGAAATTATATTAATGAAGCTAGAAAATCAGGACAAAGTGAAGAAGAAATTAGACAAGAACTATTAAATAATGGATGGCCTGGGGAATTGATTGATAAATATTTATAATGTTACACTGAAACGTAACATTTGTATGTTATTTGTTACGTTCTATTGTAACATAGGAAAATAGAAATATTAACCGAATCGAGCCATATGTGAAATTAGTATTGATTAGATCTTTATTTTATCAAATGCTTCTAAAACCTCTTTTTTAACTTGCTCATAGATTGGGATGATTTTGATTAAGCTTCTTAAATCTCTATCATATTCTTCTTTTGATGGCAATTTCAAATTAGAAAACTTGCTTTTTTCTTCTTTTAATTTTATAGATAAAAGCTTTTTGTCTATTTTTATTCCTTTATTTAAAAGCATCCAAATATCATATAGGTCTCTTGATTCTGTCCTATTGATTAAAGCCCTTATTTTTTCTGCAAGAATTTCTCTTTCATCTAAAACGACGATACTAAACATAGGAACATCTGAAAATAATTTTTGGACAATCTTGACAGTTTTATTTTTAACTTTTCTTTTGTTGAAGTCTATTTTTAAAGTATTTGTTGACCTTGTGCTGCTTTGAAATAAAGGCCCTTTAAATCTTATTTCAAATCTTAAATTTCCTTGAAATTCTTTTTCTGAATAAATTTCAGACTCTAAGTTAAGCAATTCAAAATCTTTTAGGCACTTATAAATAACTTCTTTAAGCTTATTAATTTTGAGATTTGTACTGAAGTCCAAGTCTTCTGATGCCCTTTCAAAACCAAAACATATTCTTAAACTTGTTCCTCCCTTAAAAATAAAGTTAGTGGGATATCTAGATACTGCATTAAGAAAAATATATTGTAAATATTCTTTTTCCTCATAGTATAAATTTGTTTTTTTTCTTTCTTTTATTTCATTAAGTTCTTCTATTGATATCATTTTACCAGTTTACATCTAAAAGCCATTTTTTATTTAAATTATTTTTTCTTTTTAAATTAGGATCTAATAACTCATAGCCTCTGCCTATATTTCTCCTCATCTTTTTTAATCCTTCTTTATAATCTAATCCTTCTAGGATAAAACCCAGCCTTCTTAATACGGCTTTGCTTTCTACCTTAAATGCGTAATTTATTAATTTTTTAGTATCTATTTCTTTTATGTTATTCTTTAATGAATTATATATTTCTTTTATGCCACCAGAATATTTTGGAAATAGCAGAGAGTCAATTATTGCTTTTTCTTTTTCTGCAATAGTTATTCCATTTATATTTTTATAGCCAAAAAATCTTTTGGGGGAGAGAGTTACAAATTTAAAATCATTAATTTCTTTTGTATATTTTGTTGTAGTGAAGAATATTTTCTTGGGTATTTGATCAGAAAATCCATAATAATTCAAGGCAGACCAAAACGATAAGTAAGAGGGGTAATTTATACTTTGCCCTATACTGAATTCATTCACTCCGCTTAATACAAAAAAACCTTTCCCTATTTTTTTTATTATTTGTTTTCTTTTAAGAGCTTTTATAATGTTATATGCTTTTGTTTTCTCTACTTTTAATAATAAACATAAATCTTTGATCTTAAAAATAAAAAATTTATTTTTTTTCAATTCTTCATAGACTTTATTTTCAAGTTTGCTTGTTTGCATTTTTCTTATATTTTAGTATTTTTATTACTAATATTGGAGATAATTACTATATAAATCTTCTTATTGACAAATATCTGTAATGTTACTTGTAGTATATGAAACCAGATGCTTTGAGAGCTGTAAAATACATCTACAGCGATTAAATCCATATTAAGACAAATGTCTTTAATTTAATAAGACAAATGTCTTAAAATATAGAAAGTTTAATAAAGACAAATGTCTTAAAATATAGAAAGTTTAATAAAGACAAATGTCTTAAATTTGACAATACAAATGACTTAAAATGCGAAAGGAGAGACATAATGAAGTTTTGAAAGAAGTTTTGGATGAAATAGATTCTGCTTTGAATGATAAAAGCGGGTTATTAAGTCATCAAAGAAGACTGGCATTCTCTATTTCTCTGGGTGCTGTGAAGAGAAATTAGAAAAACAGATAACCTCTCCAATAAATACTATAAAAGATATTGATGATATTGTAGAAATAATTAGAGAAATTGAGGAAAAGAGGGATGACTTAGCCTATGGCGCTCCTGCAACAGAAGATATACTGCAGAATAAAATTAATTTATTTTTTAAATTGAAGAAAATATTAAAATGCTAAAAATCTATGCAAGTTATTTTGTATCTTATCTTTTAAATAATTTAAAGGATACTGAAAATGTGAAGAGGATTATCCTTTTTGGTTCTGTTGCCAGGGATGAGCAGACAAAAGATAGTGACATTGATGTTTTCATAGAGATAAAGAAAAAAACCAAAAAACTTGAAAATGAAATAAAGAAGATAGTAGAGAAATTTTATCAAAGCAGGGAAGCCTCTTTGTTTAAGTTGAAAGGTATTAATAACGAGTTTAGCATTAAAATTGGAGAATTGGAAGATTGGAAGGATTTGTATAATAGTATAGCTTCAACCGGTATTGTCCTATATGGGCCTTATGAGATTGATAAGTTACCGTCTGGTGTCAAGCATTATATCATTGTATTTTGGGATGAGATCGGGAGGAATAGAGGGGCTTTTCTCAATAAAGTATATGGGTTTAAGGCTAGAGGTAAATACTACGAAGGCTTATTGAAAAAATATGATGGCGATAGACTTGGAAAAAGTTGTATTATCTTGCCTGTGCAATACAAAGGAGAAATATTTAGATTGTTGGAGAAGTATAAAGTAAAAGCTAAGATGATTGAAGTATTTAAATAAATGATTGAATCATTATGGTAACTTGTCTTTATTGATTTTTTTTCTATCTTGTTTCAATTATATTTTTTTCAGACTTTTCCAAAATTTTTCCTGTTTCTGCTGAGACTCTTACATTAATGACTTTCAGTGAGGGGGTTGGGATTGTAATGTTCCATACTGGAATAGAATCTTCTGATTGTATGATTACTATCGTTGCTCCTCCCTGGCTTTGAACTTTTGATATCTCTATTGCCGAGTTTATATCGATGAGAATTTTGCTGCTGTTGAGCTTTGGAAACTTTTGACTCTTTGCTTCTAGTGCCTGCTTCTTGATTTTGCCATTGATGATGAAAGAGGTTATTAAATTTGTTTTTGGCGAGAAATAATTTATCTGCCATTCATCGATGTAAAGGGAGTTTGTCAGATATGAATCTACGTTTTTTTTCTGATAGCTCCTAAATGTCTCTGATGCCTGGAGCTTTGATAAAGCCTTTTTGAATTCTAGCATCTTTCCCTTATCTTTTTTGCTGTTTCTTCGATAAACTCCTCTGCATTTACGCCGAATCTAACTTTTCCGTGCTCCCTTACTGCGAGTGTTTTGTTTTTTACTTCTTTTTCTCCGACGGTTACGATAATTCCTATCTTCTGATTCTCTGCATCCCTTATTTTTTTGCCGATAGATTCCGGTTTGTCGTCTAGTTCTACTCTTATCCCGTGTTTACTCATGTTGGCTTTTAATTCTTCTGCAAATTTTTTACAGCTGTCATTTACCGTAACTATCTTTACTTGCACTGGTGAAAGCCATAGTGGGAAACGTCCTGTGTATTGTTCAATCAAAATTCCCATGAACCTTTCTATTGCTCCTAGAATTGCTCTGTGGATCATAACTGGAACGTGTTTTTTCCCGTCCTCGCCTTCATAAGTTAAATTGAATCTTTTTGGCAGCTGGAAGTCTAACTGGATTGTTGTAAGCTGATGCATTCTTCCTAAAGAATCCTTGAAATCAAAATCTATTTTTGGACCGTAGAAAGCGCCTTCTCCTTTTTTGACGTTGAACTTAATTTTTTTTGTGTTCAAGACTTTTTTAAGAATACTTTCTGCCTTGTTCCACAACTTTATATCCCCCATATATTTTTCAGGACGAGTGGAGAGATTTGCTGTGTATTCGAAATTGAAAACCTTTTTGTAGACGTAGTTTGTGAATTCTATTAACTTTGAGATCTCCGATTCTATCTGATCTTCTGTCAGAAAAATATGAGCATCATCCTGTGAGAATTTCCTTACTCTTGTTAATCCAACCAAAACTCCTTTCAATTCATTTCTATGCAGCGGAGCAAAATCTGCAATTCTTAATGGTAGCTCTTTATAACTTTTCAGACTATTTTTGTACATCAAGCAGTGAGATGGACAGTTCATTGGCTTTAATGCAAATTCCCTGTTGTCTGCTTTTAAAATAAACATGTCTTCTTTGAAGTGCTCCCAATGGCCTGATGTTTCCCATAATGACTTGTCGTATATTAATGGAGTTATAACCTCTTGATATCCTTCTTTTTCGTATTCCTCTCTTAAAAAGTTTAGAATCTCATTGTAAATGATCGTGCCTTTCTGATGGAAAAATGGGACCCCAGGAGATTCTTTATGGAAGCTGAATAAATTTAGTTCTTTTCCTAGTTTTACATGATTTCTTGCCTCTGCCTGTTTGAGCATTTCGAGATATTCTGCCAATTCTTCTTTTGTCTTGAATGCTGTCCCGTAAATCCTTGTCAGCATCTTATTTTTTGAATCGCCTTTCCAGTATGCCCCTGCCAGTCTTAGTAATTTGAATGCACCAATCTCTTTTGTGGATTTAACATGAGGACCTTTGCATAAATCTGAGAATTCTCCTGAAGTGTAGAACGAGATTTTTCCCTTGATCTCGTCGAGCAATTGCAGTTTGTATTTTTCTCCTTCTAGCATCTTTTTTGCTTTTGGCTTTGCAACAAACTTTTTTGAGAATTTTATATTGTCGTCGATTAAATCTTTCATCTCTTTTTCTATTTTTTGGAGGTCTTCTTCTTTAATCTCTAATCTGTCAAAATCATAGTAGAAGCCTTCCTCAGTTGCAGGACCAATTCCTAGCTGGGCTTTTGGATAGAGCTTTTTAACTGCTGCTGCTAGGATGTGGGATGTTGAATGCCTTATCCTTTCCAACTCAGACTGCTTATCCATACCATATAAATCTTGAAGAGAATATTTAAAAGTAGCGATTTTAGTGGAAAAATACTTTCACAAATTATTTAAACTAGTGCCGCTTTATTTTTGACATGGTAAAAGAGGGAATAATATTTTTTATAGTTTTAGTTGTAGCAGGATTGGCTATTGAGACTGTTAATGCAGAAATTTATATTGAAGGATTAGATCATGAAAAATACAACCTTGGAGAGATTGTGCTGCTAGAGGGATATGTGCAGGAGCAAAGCAAATTTAGCGGCACTTTAGAGATGAATTCTGTTTGTGGAAATGAAAGCAATACTATTTTTTTTTCATTGATAAACCTTGATGCTAATGAAAAACATGCATTTTCCCAGGAGTTTCCAGTGACTAAAAGCGCTGGAGGAAACTGCTATCTTGTAGTTGAATTGAAAGGGGGCGGGGTTTCAGAAGAAGAGAGATCTTTGGATTTTACTGTTACTAATGAATTAAGAGTTGATGGTGATCTTGATGTACTTACGCAAAAGCCCGGAAGAGAGGTAATTGTAAGCGGGGTTATCAGAAAAACAAATGGATTGAGAGTGGAGAGTGGGAGCGTTGCCATAACACTTGATGGAAAAGTTTATGGCGTTGGATTGAGCGACGGGGCTTTTAATTATCGAATTACTCTCGAGAAAGACATTGATTCTGGAGACCAAATAATTTCAATAAAGGCTAGAGACCTCGATGGTAATGAAGGCAATGGTGAAATAAGATTTAGAGTTATCTCTGTTCCTGAAGAAGTGAAGATAAATCTTGACAAAGATGTTTATAAACCTGGAGAGAATTTAGTTGCGACGGTATTTTTAAATGACCAGAGTGGGGAAAACGTTATCGGGAGCAGTGCTGTACAACTTGTTGATCCTAATGGTAAGGATGCCTTGACTAAAATCGTCGATAATGGTAATGAATTTGAACTATTTTTGGATGAGCTAACCTCTCCTGGGACATGGATGATAAGGGCGGAGAGCAAGGGATTTCAATCAAGCAAAAAATTCTACGTTGAAGAAATAAAAGACAAAGAAATTAAATTACTTGGAGAGAACAAGCTTAGCATAAGAAATATTGGGAATATAAATTATGATGAACCTGTTGAGATATTGCTTAAGAAAGAAAATGGAGAAGAATTTAAAGTCATTAAAAAAACTTCTTTGAAACCAAACCAGACAATAGTCTTGGACCTTAATGATGAAGTTCCTAGTGGAAAATACGATGTTAGCGTTGGTGGTAACTTGATAACAGGGAACGTGATTTTAGAGGGAAGCGGTCTTGAGAATTTAAAACACAATGCTATGGCCGGCTATTTTGCTTTGGTTTTTGTATTCTTATTTTTAATATTCGTCGTGATTACTAAAGGCAGGAGAAGATTCAGTAGAAGGAATTTTGCTAGAGAGAAGGGAAGGCAGATATTGATAAGGAGAGGAAATGATAGCGGAGAGATGAATAAGAGAATTGATGCAATTAGAGGCAAGAGTGAGATGAGGACGAAAGAGAGAAAAGACCATGGCAGCTTTGTTAAGGCTACTCAAGACGATGTAAATCATATGCTGGATAAGATAAAGAAAGAAGTTCCTGTTGATTCTGGAAAAAAAACTGATAAAGGAAATCCCTTTAATATTTTTGATTAGACTGTTTTAGTTATAACTTGTTGATTAAACTAGGATTGAAGAAGAAATGACAAGAAAATGTTGTGTTTGCGGAACGGAGTTTGATGAGAATAGTGAAGAGGCGATAATAGATATGCCATTTGCCGGCGAACTTGTTAGCTTCTGCAGTGAGAAATGCAAAGAAGAAAACACTGAGGGGTTGTGATTTTTTTAAATACTTTTTGATCAGATTATGTAGATTAAATCCTTTTCTTCTTCTATAACCTCTTTAATTTTAAAATGGTTTTTAATCAATCCTTCTATCTTTTTTTTCTTTTTTGATTTTTTTAAGAATGTTAAAACGAACCTATTTTTTCCTACTCTTTTTATTTCTTCCAGACCTTTTTTTATGTCTGAGAAATTTTGTATTGCAGTAATTGAAATAACCACGTCGAAGACATTATCCTTGAATGGAATGTTTTCTGCCGAAGCTAATCTGAATTTTATGCTCGGATATTTCTTCTTTGCTTTTTCCAGCAACTTTTTTGAAGGATCGATACCATATCGCTTACATTTCCAAGGAGAGGTTGTGAGGCCTGTTCCGCAACCCACGTCAAGCAGCTTTTCATCTCTCTTTACATTTAGATATTTTTTAATTAGTTCTAACTTTTTCAACTGCTCTTCTTTGTGAAGCTCTTCATAACCTCTTGATATTGAGTCGTAATAGTTCATTTACCCTCAGATAATTTTATAAACATTTATTATCTAATATTCTGAATGTTAAAATACTTTTGGAGTCAAGAAGAGAAAGATATATCTTTCCTTATTGAGCGAGCGAGAAGGTTACTAAGAGAAGATCCAAATCTGAGCATCAATGAGGGACCATATCTTTCTACTATTTCTCAAATAAGTGAAAAACTTAAGACATATGATGGATCGAGGAAAGATGTATTGGAGACCCGTCTTGATAGTCTTAGTTAATTTTTTGCATCAATTTACATGCGTTACAAACATCTGATGACGTTGGTTCTTTGCAGATCTTGCATGAATTTATTTCCCGGTTTTTGTATTTTTCCTTAAGCAATGGGAGTATCTCTAAGAAAGAGGCTACGATAGAATGCTTTGTTCCGGGGTATCTTTGCTCTAAATTATTTAGTGTGTCTCTTATAACAAATCTGTTTGATTCTGTGCAATAATTGCATTCGTTGAACTTATCCAAAAGCCCGTTGAGAAATGCGTATGTTGCTATCTCTTTTTCTGTGAGAAAATAAAAAGGCTTTATCCTTGGAACGAACCTGCTGTCCTTTTTCACTC
>CAYIWL010000018.1:0-15571 GCA_964367085.1 Candidatus Woesearchaeota archaeon | reverse complement strand
TGTAAAAAACTACTAACTAATGATTTCCATCATTAGTTAACGTAACAGAACCTTAGGTCGGGCAGTTTAATGAGACTTTATTTCCGCCTTCATATGTTTCCAGATGCACGGGCCTTTTCCATATCTTCCGAATGTTTTCTAGTGTTGCCTGGGCATAATCCTTCTCAATATTTACTCCGGAGTATTGGTGCGTTAAGAATAACTCCCCTGCATTGTTATGGTTGGCGTCTCTTAATGAGATTACTGGCTTTCCGAAATTTGTTAATTGGAATAGTAGTTTTTCCTTAATTCTTTCGAAATCTCTAGTTGAAATAGTATATACCTCCTCTGCTTTAGCATATTCATAAACAAATAACTCATGTTCTCTGCAGAATTCTTCTGTTAAAAACTCGTCGATAAAACCTATGTCATTGCATACCCTTCTAACTTCAAATATTTTTTGCCTTCCAAGACCAAGATTTTTGTCCCATCTTTTCCTATCTGCAGCATTCTTGCATTCCTCATATTCTTCTCCAAATCTCCCTTTGTTCCACCTATCTTCTATATCTCTGAAAAGCTCCATTCCCACTTTATACGGGTTGATAACCCCCGGTCTTTTCCCCATGGTTCCGGCATGATGATCGGCAAAATCCATTAATTCAGAATCGTGCAATACCCTCTCAGTCATTATTTTTGAATGCCAATATGATGCCCATCCTTCATTCATTATCTTAGTTTGTTTTTGAGGAGCAAAATAATAAGCTTCTTCCCTTATAATGGAAATAACGTCCCGCTGCCAATTTTCCAGAGGAGCATATTGTATTAGAAATTCTAAGATGTCTTTTTCATTATCTATTGCTATCATACCTTTTTCTTTTTCTGCTCTTCTTTCTTTCTCTGCTTTGACTTTCTCTCTCTGCTCCCTTATAAACTCCGGAGGATTAACATATTGATCCATATAACCTTTTGCTTTTAATCGATGGACTACAATTTCTTCTTCACGATCTTTAAGTACCTCATTATTATTATCGTCGGCTCTCTTGATAAACGGACTATGTGGGTCTATGAGTCCTTCTAAAGAAAGACAAGTAACTATAAACTCTTCTACGACGACTGAACCGTATCTGTCAATATACTCCCTAATTCTTGTTGCATGATTGGCCATTTCATCCAGGAATTTTCTGTTTGTTTTTGAAAACCACAGATTGTTCTTAAAAAAATCGCAGTGAGCATAAACATGAGCCATAACTAGTTTTTGATCTACTAGACTATTGCTTCTGAGTAAATAAGCATAACATGGATCATTATTAATTACCATTTCATATATTTTTTGCAAGCCATATTCATATCCTTTAGATAATTGCTCATACTGCATACCAAATCTCCAATGAGGGTATCTTACCGGGAATCCTCCATAAGCTGCAACCTCATTCATTTCCCTGTAATCGAGCATTTCAAATATTGTTTCAAAGAAATCCAAACCAACTTCTTTTGCATGTTTTTCTATCTCATATTTTGCTTCTTTAAGCTCTGTTGGAAATTTTCTTGAAGTTGACATTGTTTTTCTTCATCCTTTTTTATTTTTCTTATTTGCCCTTTCCTAAAAATTGCCGAATAGAATCCAAGATGCCTTCTTTTGAACTTATTTTAGAGCATACAAGGTTTTCACGATCAGAGACTGTACTAAGAGCTTTGTAGAACATTCCCTCGCCATATGCTGCTTTTACTTCTCCATAGCAGAATAAATTCACTTTTCTTAACAAGCTATCAGTTAATATTTTTCTGCAAACATCATTGTCAGCTGCTAGATTATCTCCATCAGAAAAATGAAAGCAATATATATTCCAATCCTCCGGATTAAAACTTACTCCGATTAATCTATCACAAAGTGTGTATGCAGAAGAAATCATAGTACCTCCCCCTTCCTTTGTTCTATAAAATTTTTCTTCATCTACTTCTTGGGCTTCTGAATCATGGGCTATATATCTTATCTCTGTATTTTTGTAATTTTTTCTGATCCAGGTTTCTATCCAAAATGCCTCGGTTCTAACTATGTCTTTTTGTTCAGCTTGCATGGATCCTGAAACATCCATCATAAAAAATATGGCTGCATTATTTTCAGGTTTTCTGATTACTCTTCTAGACCTGTATCTCTTGTCATCATGTACTGGAACTATTATTGGGTTGGAAGGATCATACTCGTCTGAAGCAACCTGCCTTCTTAATGCTCTTCCAAAAGTTCTCTTAAAATGCCTTAAAGATTCTGGACCTGCTTGTCTTATGCCTGTATATTTATAGTGCTCTGAGTCAATATTATTTCTGCCTTTTGGCTGTATTCTTGGAAGCTCTAATTCACTTCCGAGCATATCAGCTAATTCATCTAATGTAATATCAACCTCTAGAATATGCCTGCCTGGCTGATCTCCAGCACCGCCCCCAGATGTAGATTTTCCTGGCCCCAGAATCCCTCCTAGATTTCCTTTGCCTTGTCCAACTCCCCCTGTTTGTTCGTGCCCGTATCTAAAATCTGGAATGTCGATTTGTTGGATAGGAATACTTACAAAATCTTTACCTCTTTTCCCTATAAGCTCTCCGTGTGAGATATATTTTTTTAAATCCTGCTTTATTCTTCCTTTTATAATATCTCTAAATCTGCGATGATCTTTCTCAGCATTTCCAATTATCATGTTATACTATCGGGTACCATATTGCTATTATTTTTTAACATCCCCTCTTGCAAATATGCTGGCAACAAAATGTAGAACATCAGTTGCACATACATCGCAATAACCATACTCCCTTATCATCCTTGCCTTAACTACATCTATCTTTTCCTGAGTTTCTTTATCTACTACATTTGATACAAGGCTTGTCAATTTAATACTATCTTTCTGGTCTTCAAATAATTTTAATTCTAACGCTTTTCTTAATCTTTCATTAGATCTGTAATCGAATTTTTTCCCTTCTAATGCTAAAGCTCCAATATAATTCATTATCTGCTGCCTGAAATCGTCTTTTCTCGAGGACTCAATACTAACTTTTTCTTCAATGCTTCTCATTAATTTTTCATCTGGGTCTTCATTTTGTCCCGTAAATCTATTTTTGACTTTCTCTTTTTGCGTATATGCCTTGACATTATCCATGTAATTTCCACACAACCTGCCAAGAGCTTCCTCGTCAGCAGATATTGCCTTTCTTACTTCATCCTTTACCAGCTCTTCATATTCCCCTCTTACAATTCCTAAAAGCTCTCTGAATTTTTCCCTTTGTTGTTCACTTGTGATAAGAGAATGATGCCTCAAGCCTTCTTCAAGTTCATTAAGTATCATAAACGGATTTACACATATCTCGTCCACGCTTGCACGGACCAATGCATTTGATATTTTATCCTGGACATATCTGGGGGAAATTCCACTCATCCCTTCATTTTTTGCTTCTTCCCTCAGCTCTTTTACATTCTCTGGAGTAAATCCGGGGATGATCATTCCATCATAGAGTTTTAGTTTCTGCAATAATGTTAATCCGGCATTTTTCGGTTGCTCTAATCTAGTTAAAACGGCCCACATAGAAGCTGTTTCCAATGCATGAGGCGCAAGGTGTTTTCCTCTCACTGTTCCCTTATTGTAATCTCTTTCATAAATTTTAATTTCATCAGATAATTTTGTAACGTAAGGAATATCTATCTTTGTAGTTCTATCTCTCAATGCTTCCATAAACTCATTGCTCTGTAATCTTTTATACTCTGGCTCATTAGTATGCCCAAGCAATACTTCATCTATAGAAACTTGTTGAAATTTTTTCGGTTTAATAACGTGTTCCTGAGAAGCTCCGAGAAGATCGTATAGAAATGCAACATCAAGCTTAAGTAACTCTATCAGCTCAACCATACCTCTATTACCGATATTTAATTCTCCGTCGAAATTAAATGCTCTTGGATCTGAATCTGAACCGAAAACTGCAATCTTCCTGTAATTAATGTCTCCAGTTAGCTCAGTAGAATCCTGATTTTTTTCATCCTTCGGTTGAAATGTTCCTATTCCGATCCTGTCTTCTTCTGAAAGTATAAATCTTTTAATTACAACCTCGTCTAATACACGACGCCAATCACCATCATATCTTCTTAATCTTTCTCTGAATTCTTGTCTGCATGGAGGACAAAGCTTACCATCAATAGAGATCTTATATCTATTTCCTTCAATATTGCTGTTAAGTTTTTCTTCTAATTTATCTCTGAATTCTAATGGTACTAGATTTAACGGCTCTTCATGCATAGGACAATCGACTACTTCAATATCTCTTTCCTGATTTTCAGGTCTCCAGCCAAATGTATAAAGAACACCATCGTCAGTTCGTGAATATAATTCAAGACCTTTTTTTAGTAATCTGGCGACGGTACTTTTTGAGCTCCCGACAGGGCCATGAAGGAGAAATAATCTTCTTTCCACTCCATATCCTTGAGCTGCAGCTTTAAAAACATCAACAAGTTGGGATAAATGTTCATCAAGGCCAAAAATAGCATCTTTCCCGCTTTCCATTGGATCCTCAAAGAATTTATATCTTACAACTTTTTCTTTTCTGACGTCTTCTACAACTTCCTGGCCGTAGGATGTAACCATATCAAAAATTCTTTGAAACGCTGTTCTAACAATTCTTGGATTAGATTCGACTAAATTAAGATAAGAACTAAATGAACCCTCCCAATGAAGCTTCTTATATGTTTCCTTGTCACTTTCTACTTCCCTGTCCAGAATAATCTCTGCTAGGCTCATTTCTGCAAAAATTTTTAACTTGTTTTAATTTATTAATATTTCCGTTCAGCATACGTTAAATTATAATATACATTATTTTTGAAAAATAATTTAATGTAATTTTCACAAATTTGAATTTTATTTTAAAAAATATTAAAATATGATAAAGCTAATCAAGCATTTCAATCTCGACAGAAACGGAGTCTGGAATTGGGACGCGCATAACTAATCTTAAAGCTCGTTCATCAACGCCTAAATCAATCAGTCTTTTGTGAATCCTCATTTCATATCTTTCCCAGCTTGCTTTCCCCTCGCCATCAGGGCTTTTTCTTGTGGTTAATTTTAATTTCCTCGTCGGCAATGGGATAGGTCCAGATAGATTAACTTTCGTCTTTCCGGCTATGTCTACAATCGCGCTACATATTTCATTCAACTGATTAATGTCTACGCTTGCTAAATTTATTCTCGCTTTTGGCATGTTATAAAAATAGAAAAATGGTATTTATAAAATTAACCATCTATAAAATTAAAATAAAAAAAGAAGAAAATTACTTCTTCACTATATCGATGCAAACCCCAGCAGCAACTGTATTGCCAGCATCCCTTACTGCAAAGCTTGACATATGTGGAATGTCAGATTTCTTTTCAATTACAATTGGCTTTGTCGGAACGATTCTTACTTTTGCAGCATCCCCATTCTTTAACATATCCGGCTTTTGCTTTATTACTTGACCGGATGCAGGATCAATTTGCTCTAGCAATTCTACAAACTGGCATGCTACTTGTGCAGTATGTATGTGGAATACCGGAGTATAGCCTGCAGTTAATACAGTAGGATGATTTAAGACAACTATCTGCGCGGTAAATTCTTTAGCCACTGTGGGCGGATTATTCGGATGCCCAAGAACATCTCCTCTTGCAATATCTTTCTTGCCTATTCCTCTTACGCTAAAGCCAATGTTGTCTCCTGGCTCTGCTTGCTGGATTTGCTCGTGGTGCATTTCGATGGTTTTAACTTCGCCTTCGACACCCTTCCCTTCTCTTCCTGGAACTATGATGATTTTATCATTCACCTTTAAGATTCCAGTTTCAACTCTTCCAACAGGAACAACGCCGATTCCAGTGATATTATAAACATCCTGAATTGGCAGTCTTAATGGTAGACCTGTTGGCTTTTCAGGCTGTTGAAGCAAATCAATCTGCTCAACTAAAGTCTTTCCAGCATACCAACTCATATTAGCTGATTTTTTAACTACATTATCCCCTTCCCATCCAGAAGTTGCTAAGAAGGGAATTGTATCTACCTTATAGCCCACTTTCTTGAATAATGCTTCCATGTCTGCTTTTACTTTTTCAAATCTTGCTTTGTCGTATTTAACAGCATCCATCTTGTTAACCGCGACGATTAGCTGCTTAACTCCAAGAGTTTTGCATAAAAATAAATGCTCTTTAGTCTGCTCCATTACTCCATCTGTTGCAGCAACTACTAAAACTGCGGCATCAGCTTGGCTTGTACCAGTGATCATATTTTTAATAAAATCTCTATGGCCTGGAGCATCAATTATTGTAAATTCATATTTAGGTGTGACAAATTTCTGATGGCTTAAGTCAATTGTAACTCCCCTTTGCCTTTCTTCTTTCAACTGGTCCATTACGAACGCGAATTCAAATCCTGATTTTCCTAATTCCTTTGCAAGCTCTCTTAATTTTCTTAGTTCAATTTCAGGCAGATTTCCAGAATCATATAGTAATCTTCCAACTAGTGTTGATTTTCCATGGTCAACATGACCGATAAATACTAAATTAATGTGTGGTTTTTCCTTAGCCATTCTTTAAATTCCTCCTTTTATCTTATAAAACTGGAAAATTACAGGTTTAAAAAGGTTTCGGTTACTTAATCTTAGTGGTGACAGATGGAAAAGTTTAAAAGGTATGATATGTAGACTACAAAAACAAAAAATGAATTTCAATTCACTCCCACCAGGAAAAGAACTAGAAACACTGGCGTGTCTTTCAGAAGGAATGGAACCTCTGTTTGAGAATTGTGACCTTGTTTCTCCTGATTCTAATTTCATCTTGTGCGGGATTGGTGGATTTTATAACTACGGAGTGCAATCCTTAGCCCAATACGGCAGAATGTTTAATTCAAAATATTTTGAATTGGAAGACCTTTTTAATATGTATGTGGATATCTCTTCTGGACAAAATACAAGGATAGACAAAAAAGAACTAAGGAACGCTGTGGATGAAAACTTTCTCAGAGTAGATGTAATCTTAGATTACTTACTCACCCAGGCCCTTCCAAGAGATCATTTTTTGGTTACAGAACAGGCATATCATGAGATAGGGAATGTGTGTGCCAGAATCAAGAAGCAAATCGAACAGAAACTAGAACAAAAGAATAAAATATCGCCAAAACATTTCAGAAAAAGATATGCGCCACCCTCTATGAGAAAAGGAGATTTTACAAAAGGCCTTTTATTGACAAATAGAGGATATGGAAAGACGATACGATACTTAAATGAGGAATGCGCAACTGAGATAAGAGAAATTTTGAAAGAACTAGGAACGAGGATAGATGCTATAAATGAGATAAGAAGCAATGTTTATGAGAATAGAAAAATCCTGCTAAGCAATGAAAGATTTAGCCCTTTAGTAGACGATGGAGATATAATCATAATAAATACTGCATTAGACCATGGCGAAAGAGTAGGAATAATAAGCAGCGACAAGGATTTTGAAAGGAAAATTCCAGAGATTATGCAATCTAGGAAGCGGGATAGATTGCTGAATCCGCATGTTTTTTTGCTAGCGCCAAAAAGAGGATTATTAGGATATGATTTAATGGAGTATTCAAACGAAGATTTTTCATCTAGGTACTTAAAGAGAGCCTAACTGCAAAAATAAGATAAATTTAAAAATTCAAATTAACAGCGAAATACCATGAAAATTGAAAAACTTAAGAAAGATCTGCTGGAAAATAGTGAGAAATTAGTTTTTGGAACTGAAAGAAACTTAAAATTATTGAAGAATGATCGGTTGAAAGCAATATATGTTGCGAGCAACTGCCTTGATTCTGTGAAAGATGGAATAAATTATTATGGAAATGAAACTGAAGTAATTGATCTTGAAGTAACTAATAAGGAAATCGGGATTGTTTGTAAAAAACCTTTTTCTGTTTCCGTTATCGGATTGACTAAATGAAAAGACTTTACGATGCTGAGCTGATAAAAGATATTGCCCTACTTGAAAACGTCGGGAAAGTCCAGATAAAAGATTTATTCCTGCAAGATGGGATGCTTTACTGCATTGTCAACAAAGAAAAGGTAAGTTCACTTATTGGTGTTGGCGGAAAAAAGATAAAAAAAATACAGAGTATGTTTAATAAAAGAATTAAAGTCATAGGCTATAGCGACGATGTAAAAGAATTTATTAAGGATTTTATTTACCCTATAAAAGTTGATGAGATTGAGCAAGAAGATAAAAATCTAATTCTGCGCTGCAAAGACCGCAAAACGAAAGGTTTATTAATCGGCCGCGGGAAAATCGGTTTGACTAATCTGCAAGACGTTGTGTCAAGATATTTCAAAATAAATAACATTCGAGTTGAATAAATGGGGAAAAAACCAAATGGATTGGGAGCAGGGAATAAATTGAAAAGAAGAAGAGCTCAAAGCAGATTGAAGGATAAATGGTTTAAGAGAAGATTATATGGATTGAAAATCAAATCTGATCCTTTGAAGGGTGCGAGCCAGGCAAAAGCAATTGTGCTGAGTAAAGTCCAGCTCGAAGCTAAACAGCCGAATTCTGCGATGAGAAAATGCTGCAAAGTCCAGCTCACAAAAAATAATAGAAAAGTAACTGCGTTTGTTCCTGGAAATTTAGCTTCTAGATTTATAAATGAGCACGACGAGGTTATTATAGAATGCATCGGCGGAGCAATGGGGGGATCTAAAGGAGACCTTCCTGGAGTAAGATGGCAAATCATTAAAGTTAATGATCAAAGCTTAGATGCCCTTCTGAAAGGAAGGATTGAAAAGGGAAGAAGATAAAATGACTGAAGAAAGATATTCTGAAAAATATTCTATTAGGTTTAGAAGATTAGCTGGGGAATTTTACAGATTATTAAATGAATATGAAAGCGCTGACAGTGATACTGATCTTACTCTGACACTTCAGCAATTAGATTCCAGGATGGAAAAGTTTAATGATTTAATGACTGAGATAAATGAAGGTACACTTGATAGGTTACTCAATGATAAAGAAATAAATCAGATGATTGAACCGGCAATTGAAAAGACTACTAACTGAAAAAATGATGAACTTATTTGACACTTGGGACATTTCTGGAATAAAAGTAAATGACCCTGGACTTCAGAGATATATTAATCTTGAAATGAGATCTGTTCCTAGAAGTTCTGGGAGAAGCGTAAAGACACAGTTTCATAAAAGCGATTATAATATTACTGAAAGATTGATGAACCATTTAATGGCTACCGGGCATAAAGGTAAAAAACATAAATATAGTTCTGGCCACAACGGCGGGAAAGCTGTGAAAGTTTACTCGCTTGTCTTTAACACTTTAAAATTAATTGAAGAGAGACTGAAAAAAAATCCTGTTGATGTCCTTGTTAGAGCTGTTGAAAATGCTGCTCCGCGCGAAGAGATTACGACGATAGAATATGGTGGCGCGAGATATCCTAAATCTGTCGAATGCGCTCCTCAAAGAAGAATTGATCTTGCATTCAGGTATATGGTGCAGGGTGCTTATGCTGCTGCCTTTGGTAAAAAGAAAAAGATGTATCAGGCTTTAGCTGACGAAATAATAAATGCCTACAATCTAAATATGCAGAGCAATGCAGTTGCAAAAAAACTTGAGCTTGAAAGACAGGCTGATAGCGCAAGATAAAAAATAGAAATAATTTTGAATCATAGCGGATAAATAAATTCTCAAGCTACGCTGTAATTTTCTGCCTTATTTTCGTTTTATCAGCATATTCCCAGCACAAAAAATTATTTAGTTCAATTAATTTTTTAACAATAGGATTGTTAGTATTTATTTTATAAAGTACAGCTCCTGCCAGAGTCCTAGTTGAAATGACAATCTTGTCATGCTCTAATTTTGGCCACAACTTCTTTAGCGTCTGGAAGTTCACGTTGGAGTTGCTAGCAATTTCAGTGATCGGATAGTCAAAATCTCTGGAGTAGAGGAGAAAATCCATTATCCTGATTAATGGGTAATCCCCAAATGTCCTAACAAATATTGAGTTTTCTTCCATTTTGATGTTAAAAAACAGTGATAGTATATATATTTTTTGGTGTTATTGGTTATATTTTATTTAATAAACAGATTTTTATATTTTTACACCTTTTATTGCATTAATGGAAAAAGAGGATATAAAAGGATTTATTGTAAAGAAATTATTTCAGCACGGTTATATTGGTGGGAGGCACACTGATATCGAGAATTTGAAGAAAGGCCTGCCAGGACATTTTAAAGGCGATGTTAAAAAAGCTGCTAAGGAATTGATTAAAGAAGAGATTTTAGTTTCAAAGCAAACATCTTATGGATCTCATGTTTCATTGAATCCACACAGGAGAGAAGAAATAGAAAAATATCTAAAGTGAATGTCTGCTATTTTTTAGTTTTATCAGTTTTTTTATAATATAATCTAAGCCTATCATTTTTCTTTTTGGCACGATTTTCTTTCTGAAAGAAAAGTGTGAGAAGAATGGAAAATTATATTAATTCGGCAGCTATATTCAAAGTTGATGTCGGTATCCTGGGATATAACAGAATGGGGAAGCGTGGTTATAAGACAGGAAGCCCCAATTGACTTGGAAGAGTTGCATAAAGCAATATTTCAATGGGCAAAAGAAAATAATTACTTCTTTACTGAAAAAAATTTTACAGAGAAAGTTAAAAGCCACGGGAAAGAATTCGAGTTAGCCTGGAGACTTGAGAGGAAAATAACTGAGTTTATCAGGTTTAATATTGATATGACTATATGGGCATACGGTATGAATCCCGTTAAGAAAGATGGAAAAGACCTTTTGCAAGGCCATGTTGAAATCGTGTTTTTTTCCACTCTTGAAATGGATTGGCAGAATCGATGGGAGTCTTCCAAATTTCACAGGTTTCTGAGAAGAATTTATATTTATTACATGAAAAAACAGTATTTTCTTAACTATGCTGGCAAGTGCTGGCAAGAAACATACAGCTTGCATGCATTAGTAAAAGCCAAGATTGAGCAGATGTCCTTGTTTTGAATTCTTATGGATAGATTTTAAAAGTTTTTTATGCTAAATTAAAAGATGTTGAAATTAAATATTACCGGTGTTCAAGGCAGAAAACTAAAAAAAACTCTTCTCGGAAATGCCAATATAAGAAATGAACCATTTACACTAGACGAAGTGGTTTCAGGATTGCATAAACACAAAATTTTTTCTAATAGAGATTTAATCGCGGGTGTTTTGAGGAATGAACACGGATTAGATTTAAACTATTATCCACGATTTTCTTGGTTGACAGAAAAAGTTCACATTTTGACAATCAGAGAAGCTGGATACAATCCTACTCCGCTCAAAGATGGCCAAGCATTGTATAAAGTAAGACATTACTGATGATCGTTTTTTTCTAAATTTAAACCAATACATTTATTAAGAAAAATTCATTTCTGGATTATATGAGCGAGAAAGACTATATAGCTAGAAATATAAAAGTTAGGCAGCAAGCAATTTTTGATTTGGCTGATTTGTACAAGATAATGTTCCGCTGGTTTTCTCAGCACAACTATGACTTTCAGGAAAAACAATATATGCAGCGCATGTCTGCAGAGGGAAATAAACACCTAGAAATAGGATGGGAATCTGCGAGGAAGATATCTGATTATATAAAATTCAGGATCAACATAAAATTCCTAATCCTTGGATTGAGCAGCGTCGAGGTTGATGTGGGCAATTTAAAAAGAAAAACCAATAAAGGCGATGTGGAGATGAGGTTTGATGCTTATCTTGAGCTTGATTACGAAGGAAAATGGGAGGGAAATCCAACGACAAAGATGTTCAGAGAATTCTATAATAAATGGGTGATAAAATCAAGAATTGAGGATTATGAAGCTGAACTGCACGAAGAATTATACGAGCTGATCGGAGAGATAAAATCATTCCTTAATCTTTACAAATTCCAGGGAATAGAAGGACAGCAGCGAGAATAAAAGTAAAAAGAATATTCCTTAAATGATTTTAATCTTTTAGGATTCTACAATTTTTTGACACTAGAAAAACTTATAAATGAAGCTATTGATATTACATCCTCTATGACAGAGATACCAGATTTGACGAAATTGATACTAGAGGGATATGGTATTGAGGATCTTGTAGGATATCGAGGAGGAACGGATGAGACTGAGTCCACAGTTCGTGATCCTCAGGGTTTACTGAGACTACTTGAAGTTGGTTCAAAACTTGAAATGATTAAAAGTTCTATTAGTGACCTCACTGATATTTATCTAAGAGGAGATATAAGCAAAGAAGCATACAGACATGCCGTGGTATCTTCTTTTCATATTTATTTAGATTACGTCGTGGGAATAAACAGAGGGGATTAATTCATTTCACAAATTCTACATTGTCTTTATTTTCAAAGAATTTATCACCAGTCAAGAATTTTAACTTGTGTTTCTTTGCTAGAAGATATCCGACGGCATCAGGCAAACTAACATCTTCCTTCCTGTTTTTACATCTAAATTTAACTGCTTCGATTATAACTTCTGGAGTGATCTCAACAACTTGAAACACGAATTTTCCATAAAACTCATCAGCTTTTTCTTCTCCTAATTCTCTTAATACAGTTCCGTAAAGCTCGGCAATGTTAAGCACAGAAACAACTAATGGAAACGTGTTGTATTTTTTGTATTTCTCATTTTTTTCTGCTATTTCAAAGAGGGCGTATGTGTCGAAGAAGTACATCTTACAATCCCAAGTCTCTATCTGTCTCCTTCTCTAATTGCTCTGCTGATTTCTTAAATTTTAGCGTGCCAAACAAGTCTCCAGCAGTACTAATCTTCTTTTCTATAACTATCACCTTCACTTTTTTATTAGGCTTGATTTTATTGCCAAGCAGAACACCGACTGAATTACCCCATTTCCTTGTTGTAGTTTCTATTTCTATCATGTGTTTAAACATGTATAAACATCTATATAAACGTTCCTATCTTGCAGGAAAACATTTAAATACGCTGAAAATGAAGCATTTTATAAGCGCCCGCCACGAGAGATACTCAAGTCGAGTTCACGGCGAAGACCAAACGATGACATTGGGAGTTAGTGCAGCGGGCAACAGTTAACATATCACAAAATTAACAAATCAATAAATCAAAAAGAACAAGTCACATTCATAATTCATTGCAAGGCACTTGCCTAGCTTGTTCTAAATCGTGGGGGGATCGAAATGGGTAAAATAAGCCCTGTATCAGCTAAGTATATTATTCAGGCAAATATTGAAATTGACGGCGTCGTCGAGCGCCCGGATGTTATCGGAGCAATATTCGGACAGACAGAGGGTTTGCTTGGAACTGAACTAGAATTAAGAGAATTGCAGAGATCTGGCAGGATCGGAAGGATAGACGTCAGGACCGATATAAAAGCTGGAAAGACTTCTGGCGAGATTATAATTCCCAGCAGCTTAGACAGAGCAGAAACTGCTATAATTGCTGCTTCTACAGAAACAATACAAAGAATCGGGCCGTGTAATGCTCGAGTTAAAGTGCTTGACATAGAAGATGTTAGAATTAGCAAGCGTAATTACGTTGTGGAAAGAGCGAAAGAGCTTCTTCGAAACCTTACTGAAAAATTCATGCCTGATTCTCAAGAGTTAACTGAGAAAGTATCTGAATCAGTCAGGATGATGGAAGTAATGGAGTATGGAAGAGATAGATTGCCTGCTGGTCCATTAGTTGAGGAGTCAGAAGATGTAATCATAGTTGAAGGGAGAGCAGATGTGCTTAACTTGCTAAGACATGGAATCAAAAATGCTATTGCATTAAACGGAACTTCCGTGCCTGAGACAATAAAAGAACTGTGCAGAAAAAAGAACGTTACTTTATTTGTCGACGGAGATAGAGGAGGGGATTTGATAACTAAAGAACTGATGAGCGTTGCAGAGATTGATTATGTATGCAGAGCACCTGATGGAAAGGAAGTTGAGGAGATAACAAAGAAAGAGATCCATAAAGCATTGAGAGGAAAGGTTGCTGTTGAGCAGATAAAACTCGAGAACCATAAAACTTTTTCTCCTCAAACAAAGGAAACAGAGCAAATACCGCCTCAAAGAATACCTGCAAAGATTGAAAGAAAACCGGCTCCAGTTATAGAAAAATCCGAGGACTTTAAAAAACTCCTTGATGACTTGGTTGGAACAAGAGGGGCATATATTCTAGATGAAAACTTGAATATACTAGGAAAGGTACCGGTTGCAGAGCTTCCGACTACATTAAACAGTTTGAAGACAAAAATATTCGCAATTGTACTTGATGGAGTGATAACGAGAGATATTACGATTATTGCAGAAAGAATGCAGGTTCAGTACCTTATCGGAAGAGATTCCAGAGTAAACAGCCAGAAGATAAATGTACTGACTCCTAAGCAACTGTCTTAGAAAAATTTATTAACCAAAGAAGTAATCTAGAATACGATGAAAAAAAGAGGTTATATAATTATTTTAGTAGGGATATTGATTCTTCTTTCTCCGCTGTATTTTTTATTCAAACCTAAAACATGCGAAACTGCCGGTTGTTTTGAAGCTGCTGCAACAGAATGCCAGAAAGCAAAAATCCTTGTAGATGAATCCGGAAAGTCAATTTCAGAATATACAATCGAGGGAGAAGAAGATGAGAATTGTGTTTTAAAGATTCAAGTAAAAGAATTATCTGGAGATTATTCGCAATCAACGAGGGATAAGTTTGAAGGTAAGTCTATGTTGTGCAAGATTCCTTTAAATGAATTCAGCAGGATGAAATTTGAAAACATGGGGGGAAATTTAGATTACTGCAACGGCCCATTAAAAGAAGCAATGTATGACGCTGTTGTAAAAAAACTCTATAACCTTGTCGTAAAAGATATGTCAACTGTGCTGGATGAGATTGAAAGAAAATTGTAATTAAATAAATCCGTAAATCGCCATAATCAAAAATAGAAACTTTTTCTTTCGTGAAAATTTATTTTCTTTCGTGAACGTTTCTTCCTAAGAAAGATTCGAGGAAAGGCAGATGGAAAACGTAGTTGTCCATGAGAGCGAAGCGATTAATTTTTTATTTTTTACTTAGAAACACAGGTGCCACTTCCGCATCCGTCGCTGCATTCAACAACCTGCTTTAGGCAATGAACTTCATCTAAATAAGCATCATAGCCACAGTTGTATTCCTTCAAATTGTCAAAGTCGCAAAAGTCTTCAACGCCATCAGGATAAAATCTATCAACGCATTTTCCTCTAACGTAGATATCTCCATTGTCTGAGTCACTACATGTTTTTTCCTTCTTCTCTAAATTAATTACTTTAAGTATAACGCTGTTACTGCTGACTGCCACGTTTTCAATCTGGGCATTGCCTATAACTCTAACGCCATATTGATTAACACTTTTTTTAACGCCGTTGACATCGATTATTGCTTCATTGCTGTCTCCGACTTCTATCAAGGAAATAGAAACATCATCAATAACTTTTTTTTCTCCTACATAAAACAGGTACTCATCAAGTTCGAGTTCAACTTCTGTGGCAACATTTCTACTAGCCTGCCCGCTTAGCTGCACGTTCTGAAAGATAAAAACAGCAAGAATACCGACAA
>CAYIWL010000017.1:0-15686 GCA_964367085.1 Candidatus Woesearchaeota archaeon | reverse complement strand
TCTTCCGATCTTTCCATACAATGATGCGCCTTCAGCACTAGGAATTATTTTTGGCTTTCCAGCCTCTAAGAATGAAGCAGCGCTATTGCTCGTTCCCAAATCTATTCCAATAATTTTAGTCATTTTGTCCTCCTAAGTTTGATTTATTTTTTTGATAAAAAGCCAATCTATCATTAAGATAAGCTCCAATTGCCCCTCTTGCCTCATCTTCAGAGATAAATGGTAAATAAGGTAGCTTGTCAATATTGCTAAACTGAACCATCCAATGCCACGTAAGATTGGCATAATTCGAGCTTTCTTCTTTTTTCTCTCCTCTCATACCATCAACCATGTAAGTCAAACGATTGCCAAAAAGTTCTTCTCTTGTTAGAACATTCCCTTCAAGAACTCTGCTAGCAATATCTCTTAAAATTACATTTTGTTTTTGCCAATGTTCAAGCATATCATTATCTTTTCTGACATCAATAAGTGAAGAATTAATCGCCCAAAGAGATTCTCTTTCTAAAATGCCTGTTCTTATCAAAGTTTCAAGAGCATAAAGTCTTCCTAGTTTAGGATGTGAGATATAAGCTAAACTCTGTCCTAATTGTTTTTCTTGACTTTCTATTTCTTCATAAAACTGTCTCCATTTTTTCACTTCTTCTAGAGTTCCTTCAAGAGATGATGCCCATGTAACTATATGGTTATTAAGAAATTCACTAATCTTATCTTCGTCAATTTCTTTATCAGGATTTTCCTCTCGTAGTTTTCTTTTAGCCCAATTATCTCTATCTGAAATTTCAATCCATTCTCTTCCTTTTCTCCAATCATAATTCTTTTCAGTCATTTTCTTCACATCCAAATTTTAGATTTTGTATTTTCCATCTCAATTAAAATCCATTGTCTATTTGCTCTCTCCATTCAAGGTATTCTCTCTCTTTGCCAAGACTTCTAGCAAGTTCTATCTCTCTTGTTTTAGCATTCTCATGGCTTGTTCTAACACAGAGAGATTCGTGATAAGCAATTATTTTTTGTTGCCAATCCTCTGGTGCAAAGTCTCTTGCAACAAAATATAGATTTTTAAATGGCTTCCCGGGTTTACCTTCTAAGTCTGAACTATCTACTAGAACATATGGATATCTTTGATTATCATATTCAAATACTTGTATATTATCAACGTTCTCATTAATTGTATGCACGTAAAGCCTGCTAAGATATTTGTCTTCTGGCTCTAAGAAAACAGGTGATTCAGAAGCAATTCTTTCTAACTCTTTTACTGATTGTAGAATTTTCTCAAGGCTTCCTGAAAATTTATCATCTTGTGCCTTAGAAGCCCGTTCTAATCCCTCGGTATCTTTTTTCCATCTATATCCCTTGCTTTTAGCCCATCTTACAAGATCATCAACAACATTCTTTGAAAAATAAGTTCTGTCTTGTTCATATTTAGAAAGAATAATATCTTGTTCTATATTATTTGTTGTATCAACTATTGTTCTTCCATTTGGCATAAAATCTAAGTCTAATATGAGATCAATATCTCTATCTTCTAATAAAATATTCTCAATAAGACTATCTTTTAGGTTTTTATAATTTAAATCGTTTGAATCTAAGCCCCTAAGCATTGAATAGAAGTGAAGATAGATATTTGGATCAGCTTCTGAAAAAACACTTAAGGAAGTTATATCAAATGAATCATCATGAATATCTCCAAGTTGCACCTTTTCTTCAAATGAATATGGCTCTAACTGGATTCCCTCTCCACCTAATCTTCTCATCAAGTAATTAGTCCATAATTCATTAGGTCTTCTTTTAATCATTTTTTATCTCCTTACTATCAATTCCGATTTTACTATTTCCAAGAATAACCTTGCTAGTTCTCAAAACCTTGTCTCCAAGCAAGTATCCTTTCTGGATTTCTTCGACTATTTTGTCATCCTCGCTTTCAACTGTTTTTATCACGTCATGCAATTCGTAATTGAGTTCTTTTCCAATAGCATCTATCTCTTTGACCCTCTCCTCTTCCAAAACTTTTTTCAATTGATCTTGTATCATTATAATCCCTGTATCTTTAGTGTCTTTAATCGCCCTTTCAAAGTCTTCTTTTATTCCAATTAGTTTCAAAAGTAGCTCGCTCTTAGCATGCAATCTTAGTTGCTCTTTTTCCTTCTCAACTCTTTTGATATAGTTCTCAAAATCAGCCTGAACTCTCTGCAAATCCTCTAAAAAGCTATTCTTTTCCTCTAAAGGAGCCTCAGCAGCTTTGTTCTCGGTTTTGTTTTTGGATTCTTCTTTCATCTTTATCCCCTATCTTTGTTGAGCTGACATCAACATATTTATAAACTTTTCTATATTATATGGCATTAGCATGAAAAGGATAACAATAAGCATAGAGCCAATTCCAGAGGCAGATACAAACGAGCAACTTCACTGGATTTCCCAAGCTTTAGGTTTGTTTAATGAAAGAGACAAGGAAAAATCATGCCATAGGATATTTGTAGAATTAATAAAAGCAAAAAAAAGTAAGGATACATTAAGCAGCCAGGACTTAGCAGACAGATCTCATCTTTCAAGAGCGACAGTGCTTCATCATTTAGATAAATTAATTGAATCAAACCTAGTAGCAGAAAAAAATCACGAATTTGAATTGGTAGATTCTGATATGAGCTCGATAATTCTAAGATTGAAAAAAGAGATGAATGATTTCATGGAAGAGATGGAAAAAATTTCTAGAAAATTAGATGAAGAGCTGGGATTTTGAATAATAAATCGCTGACAGGAAGCTTTAAATATTACTTTGTATATACAAAATAATACTATGGAAACAATAACTTTGAAGATGGAAGGAAACATGATAAAGGAAATAGACCAAAAACTTGCTAGTAATAGATATAGCACAAGAACTGAATTCATTAGAGATGCAATTAGGGATAAACTTTCTGATTTAGAAAAAGAAGAAATCTTGAAGAACATTGAAAAACTTCGAGGCTCTTCGAAAAGAAAAACTAAGGATGAGCAACTGCATGCTGTTAGAGAGATGTTAGCTGAAAAGTATGAAAAAAAATTTGGATTCAAATAATTTCTTGAGGCCCTTTTATTATCGTAATGTCTTTAAGTTTTCTGAAATCATTGTCTAGTGTTATTAGCATTGCTTTATTATCTCTTGCTATTAAAGCGTGAAGTGCGTCAAAAATAGGCAGACTTCTTTTTTGGGCTAAATCCCTTGCTTTCCCGAACTGAGCTCGAGTAAATTCCACTCCAATCATTATACCTTTAATTTTACTAAATAAAAACTCTATTTCTTGATGAGTGTAATTCTGCCCAATTAATTCCTCTTCATTTGCATCGGAATAAATTATTCTGTCATTCTCTTTTACTATCCTCTCTATTAACTTTGTAGCCCATTTACTTTTTGGAATGTTTGGCAAGTCCCTATTTTCAAAGAAGTCCAGCCATATTGAAGTATCAAAGTAATATCTTTTCATGAAATGATAATGTCCCCTGACTTTAATTATTTTATTGTATAATAGATGGAAAAAATTTCTAAGAAATCAGATGAAGAGCTTGGATTTGAATAAAACTCTTATTGAAAAGCTTATATATAAAACCTCTTTTAATATTAAAATATATAGTAGGAGAATAAAATGGAAGTCGCAATAACTAAAATTTCTGAAAATGGTCAGGTCGTAATTCCTGCAGAGATTAGGAAAGATGCAGATATAAAGCCATCAACAAAGTTTATCGTATTTAATAAAGAAGCCTTAAGGGAAGATATGCTATTAATTGAAAAAATTAGGAAAAGCGAGGAGCAAATAAAAAACGGCAAGTTTGTTAAAGTAGACACGTCCATGGATGATGAAAAAATAGATGACTTGTTGATGAATTTAAGAAAGATTTTAAGAAAATTAAAGATAAAACTACAAGAGTAAGGATTATCAGTCACCTTAAGAAGCTAGAGCAACTTCCTGAATCTGGAAAACCTTTACAATATGAATTGAAGGGTCATAGTAGCATAAGAATCCCACCATTCAGGATAATTTATAGGATAGAACAAGAAAATATTATCATAAACTGCTTTGATCACAGAAAAGACGTTTACAAATGATTTCAAATTATGACTGCTTACCTAGACTCTAAAAAAATAACTCCCTCTCGATCTGCCATGAATTCTAGTGTTTCAATTTTATCATGAATTCTATAATCAACAGAGTCGTTTAAATTCCATCCTTTTTTTGAAAAGTCACTACGGATTTCTTCATCCAACAGCCTTCTAGCCATTTCAGGATTTTCTGCAGCAATAACGCCGCGGACTTGAGCTATTAAAGGTGTGTTGTATCCGATTACAAATATAGGATATCTTGTTTCTGCCATGAAATTTTATTATTCAGTTCATTTATAATTATTTCCAACAGATAAAATTCATTTGTAATTATTTATAATAGAGGATATAATTCTAACGGAGGGAAGTTTTCATAAGAAACCGCAGGTGTCTTATTGAGCGAAGCGATTAAAATCTTCACAGAGGGATCTCAACCAGCCATTTTGCTTTAGCCTTAGAAAAATAAATTTGAAAAGGTCTAAGTATTTTTTTCTCAACAATGTTAAAGTTTTCATCAAGGAAATAAAGCCGAATTGGAAAGAATACAAAGAAGCTGTGGACAGTTATTCTTTTATTATTTAACTCAAAAAGTAGATTTCTTTTTTTAGAAAACATCAAGCCAATTATTTTCCCAAAAAAACCAACTTTTTCAGCAGAGTATTTCTTTCCATCTAGGACGAGTTCAATCATCATTCTTACTTAACTCTTCCAAGACCTTTTTCTTTCAAATCTTTAATCAAATTCAAATAAGAAAGCGCTGCTTCAAGGTCAGTTATCATCGCATCAAGTGCGGGTGTTCTGTTGTTTCTCATTAGGAAAATATTTCCATCAGATCCAGGCTTAAAGCTAGGTATGTCTGCGGAATATTTGCAATAATCCAGAAGCACTTCGACTGCATCTCTTCTTTTTGTATACCACATATTAAAATTAACATGAGGCATTTCTAAAACTACTCTGACGTCTTTTCTTTTATCTAAAAATCCCTCAAGATCACCATCCACCGCTTCCTTAAAACTGTTTAAATTATATGTGCTCATTTTCTCTCCACAAATACTATCATGAAATATAAAAGCTTATCTTCTCGATTTCTTAGCAACTTTTTTCTTCTGCACAACTTTTATTTTCTTTTCTTTGCCAAGCTTTTTTCTTTCAACTGTTAACTCTTTCCTTTCTTTATCAAGGTTTTTTCTGTTTTCAGCAATGCTCTTTTTTTCTTCGCTCATTTTCAATTCAATAGCCTTTGCTTCCTGTTTTGTTTTATCAGCTTCTTTTTTCTTATCATCAATCTTTTTCAGTTCTTCATTTAATCTGTCTTCTCTTTCCTTTACTTTTTGCTTTTCCCTTTCGAGTTTTTCATTCTCGAATTGTAGCTCATCCTGTTTTTTCTTTAACTCCTTTTCTTCTTCTTTTATCTTTTTTTCAGCATCATTCAGTTCTCTTGTTTTGCTCTCAATGTTTCTTCTTTCACTGTCAAGTCTAAGCTTAAATTCTTCAAGTTTTCCCCTCTCTTTTTCCAGATAATTTTTTTCTTTTTCAACATCGACTTTTTCTTTTTTTATTTCATTAACTTTAGGGGTTATCTTTTCATCCTCTAATTTGCTCCTGAAAAGCCTAATCCCCCTTCTTATCTCAACACTTTTGCTGAACACAAATCCAATCACAAGCAAGATAAAGCTGATCAAAAAGGCAAGCACGGCCAAAGCAGAAATGAAAAATCCTATAATAAAGATTATCAGGAATAGAATCACCAGCAAGAATATTCCCGCCAGTTTATTTTTCAGAAAATTAGTTATATCCCTCCTCTTTGCTTTCATCAAAACTACGAACGCAGTTACAAGTAAAAGTAAAGAACCTATCTCAAGCCAAAAATAACCCCCGCTAACCATTTTATCACTTTGAAATAGAAAAGGTATATAAGGTTTATCAAACTGGAAAATATCTAATGCTTGCTGCAATCCATGCAAATGCTTTTATCACCGGGATTCATGTCCTCTCCTGGCAAAACTTTTTTGCAAACCCTGCAGATAAAATAATCTTCTCCCAGAAATGATCTATTCCTCTTTCTTTTGGTGGCTTTTTTTGCTTTATAATCATTGATTTTAATTGTAATCTTATTAATAAGTTGCTTCATTATTTCCTCTCTTCTGATACTCTTCCATCATTTCTTCCTCTTCATTCCACTCTTCTTTCCCCTCTTCATCATCATCTTCATCATCTTCAATTTTCTCATCCAATTCATTATCCTCTTTTAATTCATTTCTTTGTCTCTCTAGCAATTCTTTTCTCTCGTCTATCCTCTCCTTAATAAGTTCCTTTCTATCCTCCAATCTCTCGCTGATGACAAAATCGCCCCTTACAGAAACAGCTAATCTCAACGCTTTTAATATTAATTCTTTAGCATTTTCAAATTCTTTTTTCTCTACAGCATCATCAGCCTCATCAAGAATTTCTCTAGCTAACTGAAGGTGTTTCTTTAATTCTTCTCTATTATTGTTGTTAAGATATGTTTCAGATTTTTCAATTTCTCTTTTAACGTGCTCAATCCTATTCCTAAGTGCATTGTCCATGCCGGTTTCTTTTCTATCCTCAATTCTTTCCTCAATTTCTGTTTCAGTTAGACCTTTTTCTTTCAGTTTTATTTTTAATCTGTCTTCCCTGGAATCAATTTTTAATCTTACATCTCTGCCTTCGCTTCTCAAGCTTTCAATTAATTCCATAAGCTTAATCTTTTGCTCTTCATTTAAATCCCCTCTAATTTCAACTCTGGTTTCAATCTCTTGAATCTCATTCTCTTGCTCATCAAGCTCGCTTTCAAATTCAGCCTGCAGTTCTATCTCTTCCTCATCATCTCCAACTTCATTTTCAAATCTTGTTTTTAATCTCCCAGAGATTTCCTCATGCCTGGTCTTGGCTTTCTGTGCAGCATCCCATTTGTTCTGCTCTATCATCAGTTTAACTTCTCTCAGTCTTTCTTTAGAAATTGCCAGTTCTTTTCTTGCTCTCGCTTCTTTGTTGAATGTGAATGCAAGTGAAATTTTTTTAAAGGCATTTTCAAGTCCATAAAAAGCAGAATCAGGAGTTATTCCGACATCAATCTCCTCGGTTGATTTTGTATTTTCCCCTGAATCTTGAGCGAGGACATTGGCTAATAGTAAAACAAATATAATTCCGAAAATCAATTTTTTCATTAACATCACCTTAAATAGAATACTTCTCATAATTTTTAAATGTTTTGCTGAAACTTCAACCTAATACAAATAAGAATACTACAAAAGCTAAGAATCCACCATACACAAACTTATTCCATTTGAATATTTTTGCTCCATCAAAATTCCATACAGGGATCATATTAAACAAAGCAAGCCAGACATTGATGTTGAATCCGTACTGGAAAACAATGTTGCTTCTGAATATAAAACTAAGAAGCAGGAATATTAATGCCAGTGCAATATTAATTATCGGCCCGGCAATTGAAATTTTTCCATTTCTTTCCTTGTTAACATATCCGTGAATCATTACGGCGCCAGGAGCAGCGAATACAAATCCAAAAAAACTCATTGCAACAGCAAGAAGCAGCATAGAATCAAAACTTCTGAATTCTGCAAAGCACCTATAGTATTGGGCAACAATTTTATGTCCTAGTTCGTGCAGTAAGAATCCTAAACCCACGGCAATTGCAGAAATCAAAAATGATTCAACTAATCCAATCCCTGTTTTTAAGACAATTGCAAATGCGACAGTAATGGCAAGCCAAGCTTTTGTAATGTCTATAATTTCTTTTTTTGACGTCGTGATTTTCATCTCATAAATAACAAATAATTAATCTGTCTCCCAGGCCATCCAAAGTAAATTTCTGTTCCTGCAAAAAATCTTTCCAACATAGGTAAATTCTGATCGCGCCACATCCTTAACTCACCAAATTGGATTACTGCCTCTAATTCCTTTGGGTCATCATATCCTTCATTCAACCCTTCTCTTACATCATGATAAGACCCCAAGGTGGAAGTTACTAATACCATCGCTGCTGTCATAGCAGTCAATTTAAGACCATACTTTGCCTTATATTTAAATTCATCAGATGCTCTTACAGAAATTTCTAAACCACCAAAGTTCACCATACTTATATTTTAAGGATTTAATATTTTATAAAAGTGACGGTTATTCCTTAGAAAATTTTTGAAAAATAATTAAACTAGCGCGAGCTGGATTTGAACCAGCGACCTTCGGGTTATGGGCCCGACGAACACTCCTAACTGTTCTATCGCGCTAAACTTTTCATTCTCCCAGTCCCTTTTAAAACTTTTGATAACATTTATAAAGAAAAAAACTTTGTAGGATACGATGGATTTAATCTCTCAAATGTTGGTAAATGGTCAAAAAGACTTGTGCTGGTTTGAGTCTAATCTAAACAATTTAAGGTCAAGATATAATAATGAGTTTATAGCATTCCAAAATGAAGAAATACTAGAACATGATTCTAGTCTAGATAACGTAATAGACAAATTAAAGAAAAGAAATGTTGATACTTCAGAGATATTCATAAAGTTTGTAAGCAAAGTAAAAGTGATTCTTTTGTTATAAATGAAAAATAGAATTCCTCTTCAAATAATTGAGGGAAGGTTAGTCTTAACTGCAGTTATAGAATGTAAAAGTCTTAGAATACGAAGACAATTAATGGATTTTGTTATTGATACAGGAAGTCCAAACTCTTATCTTAGTGATGTAGAGGTGAGAAGGTTGCAGATCCCAATCAAAGATAGCGAGTCAAATGAAGAAGTAGATTTTGGAGGTTCAAGATTTAAGCAGATCTATTTGCCAAAGATAAAAATGTATTTGCTTAAGGAGGGAACAGGAAAAGAGTATTTTAGTTTTGATGCATCCTTGTCGGCACTAAAAACAACCAAAACTTCAATGAAGAAAATTCAAGCTGCCCAAACACTCCCTTCTATTTTAGGACTAGCCTTTTTGAGAGAACAAAAATTATCTCTGCATGTCATCCTTACAGAAGAGCTTGCATACCTAGAATGGGAAGACTAGAAGTCTTTGATAACATTTATAAAACAAAATTCGTTCTTTTTTGTCAAGCCGCGATCGCATAACCTGGTATTGCGCAGTTAGTGTGCTAGCGTGGGATTGCTATAGGTAATGCAAGAATCCTGTTTCCTTCGGGATGTCTGGGTTCAAATCCCAGTCGCGGCGCCACTATTTTTAAATTCCAGTATTCTAAAAAAATTCAAATATAAAATTTAAAAGAAAAAAAAAGAAAAAGTAGAAATAAAAAATTATTTCCTAGTTCTCTTTTTTGTTGCTTTCTTTTTTGCAGCCATTATCTTTCACCTCTTTTTTTTAATTAATTTAATAAATATAATAACATTAATCATTTAAATAGTTTCTTATAATTTAATCTCAAAGGTTTTGTTCAAAAATTTCAAAAGATCTTGCAAAAAATTTATCGACGGAAAAAATAAAAAGAAAAAAACAAAAAACATTTTTAAGAACAATTACTTTTTCCTTTTTTTAGCTGCCATAGCAATTCACCTCTTTTTTAAAATAATTAGTAATTATATAGTGTTTTGAATACTTATATAGTTATCTTAAAGATTATCTCTTTGATTTTTTGCCTTCATCAAATAAAAAATGCCAGCGACGACAAATAGTAAAGAGAGATATTGCCATCCAGTCAATTCTAAAATTCTAGGATTCTCTCTGAAGAAGTCTGTAATAAATCTGATTACTCCGTAACCCAAGACAAAGTTCCAAAACAGTTCTCCACGTCGATAATTTTTTCTACTGATGAAAAATAGAAACAAGAACAAGACAATGTGACTAAGTGCCGCATAAAGTTGGTAAGGATGTCTGCATCCGGCAGCGGTGGAAAAATTAAAACACCAGCTTACATCTGTAACTCTCCCAACTAGTTCTTGATTGACAAAATTAGCCAATCTTCCGAATATTAAAACAAAACTAACTGGCAAGACAACATGGTCCGCGACGTGAAAAATTCTTTTTTTTAAAACAAGATAGCCTCCAATCAAAGCCCCAAAAAATCCGCCGAAGAAGCTCATGCCACCGTTCCATATCCTAAAAAATTCTAGTGGATCTTTAAACATAATAAAAAAATCCTGGCTGAGAATTCCAAAAAATCTTGCTCCAATGAACATTCCAGTTGTTAGGTATAGCATGAATTTGTCAAGTTCACTTTCTTCCAAAACATTTTTTCTTTTTAAGTAGAGGTATAAAAGCACAATTCCAAGTACATAAACCAAACCATAATACCTTATCTCAATAAATCCGATTTTAAAGAGGACCGGATCAATGCTAACTGAAAGCATGAGAGTATATGCCCTTAGTAATTTATAATCTTAACTTTTGTAAGGAAAATAGAACTTTAAGAGCCGAAATCTTTAATAATCGGTTCGTATATTAAAACACCTATGGAAGACTCTTTGGTATGCAAAACATGCAAGAAGCGAGTTTCAATAGGTGATTTAAAGGCGGATAAGTCAGGCTCAGGATGGATTTGCTTAGATTGTTACCACAACCAGCATCCAGAGATATACAAGCCTCAGAAATCGCAGCAGTTCCAGCAGTACCAGAAATCAAGGTTGGAGAAGGCACAACAGCCTCAGCCAGTTCCTTTAAAGCCGCAAAAAATAAAATACTATTGCAGCGAATGTGGATATAAATTCTATAAGGAAGAAACAATAACCGGCAAGAGCGGAAAGCATCCAAGCCGATGCCCGTATTGCAACCTTTATTCAGTTAGGCAGGAAAAAGATGCAGATACAATTCTCAGGGAAACAATAGGAGAAACAAGTTTAAGGTTTAACCGAAGTTCAGACAATGACGACGACTGGATAAAATAAAGTTTGAGTAAAAATAAGTTTAATACCCCCTTCTTACCCTTAACTTATCTCTAAGGTCTTCTAATTTTTCTATCGACTTAGAAACTTCAATCTCAAGCTGCTTTAAAACCTTGTCGTCATTACTCCCGCTGCTAAAGCTAGTGCTTGATTTTTTTACTTTTATATTCTGTTTTCCGCTGCTGTTTTGCTTCCCATCATTAACATCATTTCCAGAAACTAAATCTAATCCTGTCCCTCTTTTTAAGAAATCTGTAAAGCCCATGAATATTTCACCTCTCATCTAAAAGTATACGTGCTTATATATAAATTTAACCTCTCTAAAATTATTCATTCTCACTTCACTTGATCATATCTTTTATACTTAATATTATTCTCTTCAAGCAATTTCAAAACTCTTTGCTTCTCATCTCCTAGTCCTTTCCAGTCAATCACAACAAGTTCAACTTTATCATCGCTTTTTTCAATCATCTGCTTTAGCATCTCAGAATCAAGGTTTTTTAAATTATGTTTAGGACACACATGTCCTACTGAGTATTCAGTATTGAGAATTATTTTTTTAGCAACGGAATTATAATGGCTTCCGCCTAGAACAATGCAACTTCTATATCTTTTTTCAGATTTAACAATTTTCAAGATAGTTTCAGCTATTATTTTTCCAGCAATTTTATCTTTCCATTCATCCTCGCTGCCTCCAATTTCAATAAACATGCACGGCTTTTCTAGATGCGGACCATGATGCGTTGCTTCAAATGCAATCTCAAAATCAGTCAGGCTATTAATTTTAGTCAACTCCAAAATGGCATCCTTCATATAGCTTGGCATTGTTTTAACTAGTTCTTTATCTTTTCCGCCAAGTTCTGCTTTAGAAAAATTTCCGATAGGATGCACGCATAAAGATTTCACACCTGCTTTGCTCTGATGTTTAGTTGCAAAAATAAAGTAATCTGCTTTAATTTTCTTATCAAGATTCTCATTGTAAATGCTCTCTATTTCAGTCTTGACAATTTCGACATTCTCCGGAAGGTTTAGTTTTTCAAATTGATCCAAGATGTTTTTGCTTGCAGAGGACTTATGCGGAAAAACAATTGCAAATTTTTTCATCTAAACAAATAAAAAATAAAGCTTATATAATCCTTCCCATGTTAAGAACACGATGCTAGAAGCCATAATCATCTGTTCATCAATCGCTTTTGGAAGCATTCTTCATATAGTAGCGAAAGAAGAAATAAAAACCTCCAAAAAATACATCATATTTGCCAGAACTGTTTTGATTATTTTAACGGCAACATTATTAATTTACGCAGATTTCAATCCAATCATGATATTATCTTTATTGTTTGGATTTACACTCTTTCTATTTTTGAAAAATCTTTATCTTATAATTGGGGCAGCAACTTTTCTGAGTTTATCCTCTCAAAATATGGTTTTAATCCTTTCCTCAATCTTGCTTTTAACCCTGGTGCATTCATCATTATCAGCTCCAAGTAAAAAAATGTTTATAAGGAATTCCCTTTACTTTATTTTGCCTTTCTCGCTGGTTTTGATAGAAACTTTTATTAAAGGAAATCTTGATATTTTTACAGGCTTTATTGCAGGCGGTTTGCTTGCACAGCTTAAGGGCCCGTAGCTCAGCTTGGTAGAGCAACAGAATATTAAGAATGTTGAGACTCTTAAACAAGTTGAAGAAATCTGTGGGTCGCGCGTTCAAATCGCGTCGGGCCCGCCATAATCAGTTATTTTTTTTAAATAGATAATATCCTGTCAAAATCAGAGTAGTAATCAGTATGTTTATCCACGTGAAAAAAGGAACTAGGGCAATTCCGCTGCAATTTTCTTCGAATCTGTTTGTTTCAACCCCGTCAGTCAACTCAGTTATCACTCTTTCACCGTCGACACAAGCCCCTGTCTTGTAAGTGATTATTTTGTCTCCGTCTTTTTTATAACAGCTTGTCCAGCACCCGACTCCATTTTGTACCTGAGGGCAGTCTTCAGTGAATCCAAAAAATTGCCCGTTTCCTTGTGTTCCGGCAAAACTATCGCAACACTGCTTGTCTCCATAAACACTCTCGCATAGTCCAAAGCCTCCTTCGCATGCATCTCCACAGTATCCAAATAGTTTGCTCCTTTCCCCATTGTCCATGTAGCAGTCTTTGTCTTGATCATCTTGTCCAGGATCGGCAATATCGACGCAAATATCATCATCGTTCAAAATCCCATCGCCATCAGTATCGCCGCTGCAGACTTTTCTATCGAGGCTACAAACAAAATCTTCTATGCAGCTATCAGCATCTTTATATTTGCAATCATCACATTGGCAAGAATCTCCTTCAGCACACTCCCCATCAAGATTACAAGCAGGAGCTATCTCTCCGTTTGCTTGGGAAGGATCGGTTTGCAATTGATATTCTTGTATGTTAGTGAACCCATCACCGTCGGTATCAAGCAAAGCATCTCCGGCATCATTCGGATTTAATCCATTAGCAAGTTCCCATGCGTCAGGCATACCATCGCCATCTTTGTCAATTATCTTCTCCTCGTCCCCATCTTTTACAGTATCTCCATCGGTATCAGGGTTGCTTGGATTTGTGTTGTTCTGAAATTCTTCAATGTTTGTACTCCCGTCTTTATCGCTGTCGAACAAAGCATCTCCGGCATCATTCGGATTTAATCCATTAGCAAGTTCCCATGCATCTGGAATTCCATCTTTATCAGAATCTACGATGCCGCAACTGTTTCTGCAAACTCCATCACTGCACATTAATTTTCCTTCTGGACAGCTTGAATCACAACTTGATCCTATTGGATTTCCATTGACATCTTTTTCTATGATGCATGCATTACACCCTGTTAATCCCGAAGTATCTTCAACCCATTTGCTATTACTTCCACAAATCAAACATTGTCCTAGTCTAAAGTTACTTCCTGGACAAAGAGGTTGATTTGTTTTAGGGTTTATGCAGCCTTTAACCCCTACTGTTTCTCCCTGTTTTCCGCAACATATATTTGCATCTGGAAAGCATCCTTTATCGCAACAAAGACCAGCATTTACATTATTAGTATTAGAAAAAAATGCGATTGCAAGTATTAAAAGCAGAATTATCTTCTTCATTTTTTACCTCGAATAAACCAATATATTACAATTATCCCTGTAACTAACGCAATTATTATTCCGATTAATATTATATTTGCTTTATTACTTCCCGAGTCTCTTTTTTCCGCATCTAGATTTTGCCCGCTTATCTTGCTTAGTGCTTGTTCTTTTCTATTAGCTTCCCGCTCTCTGGAGATTTCTTCTTGAACGTTCTCTTTTGAGAGAGAAAAATAGACTAATTTGCTTGAACTAACTCCTTCTCTTGTAGTGATGGTAACTAAATGCTCTCCTGGAGGAATTCCGAGGATTGCATTGTATATTGCTCCATTCTTCAAAATACCTTCGGATTTTGTTTCAAAGCTATCTCCTATTTTTATAATTAAATCATTCAAATCTCTTCCGGCATTGTTGCTAATCTGTAGTCTTGTATAGTATGTATCTGGATGATATTCAATTAAATCTATCCCGATATCGTCGGCAAATGCTGAGCTCGCGAAAAACAAAAGTGCCAGGCAAAATATTATTAGATTAAATCTGATTTTCATTTAGCTACCTCCTGTAAAAAGGCATTGTGCGTTCGTCCATTGATAATTTTTAGCAATGTTGCATTCACTACTGGAGTCTGGAGCAACACTTGGATCATTGGCAGCAGTTATACATTGACTGTAACACAAACAGCAAGGATTTGAAGTTACTTGCTGAGAAACGCAAATGTCGACGTTGCATCTAAAATTTGGATTCATGCTGCATGCTGTGTCAAAAGGATTTCTTCCAGGAGAATAGGGATATTTGTCAGCACATAAAGTTGAATCTCCTACATATTGGCAGTTATAATTAGTAGCGGCACTGCATGCAAAGAATTTTGCACATTGGTAGGTTGCAGGCATTAAGTCGTTGCATATTTGCTGTTTATTCGCTTTTTCTACAGTCTCTCCGCATACATTGTTTCCAGAGCAGATTCCCTCTCCGCATTGGCCTATAGCTGAGCAATCATTATTATTTTGGCAGCAAACTAATCCATTAGCTCCTGTTCTTCCTGCGCATCCCAAATCAGCACAGTCAATCAAACCATCGCAGTCATTATCAACTCCGTCTCCACAAGTCAAAGCATTTTGGCCTTCAGCATCTGTAGAGGATTCTGTGTAAATATTGCAAATACTATTCTTGCATTGCCCGTTATTCAAGTCACACTCCTGATTCACATCCTGATAGTCTCTATATACCCCTTGATAACATCCATCTAAGTTGTTGCAACTAGTTTTTCCAGAACATCCGACAGTGGCATCGCAAGCCGCTCCGCATTTATTTGCAGTTAATTGGTAGCTACAAGAGTTTTTCTCCAAACATCTTCCGACACCGCCAGACCACAAGATTCCAGAGCATTCATTGCACCATCCGCATCTCATAGCTGGATCTGCGTCGCAGGAAGGCTGGGTTTGATATTGGGAACAGGCGTTTGCAACTATGTTTACAACAGCAGTTTGATCGGCTCCAGATTGGTAAGATTTTGAAGCGTCTATTGTGCATTTTGCAGTCTGGCTTCCAAAATCAAATAGCGAAGTTGAACATAAAAATTTCACATTGTTTCCATTCCAAGAGTTTTCAATGAAGTTGCATTTCTGGCTTCCAATAAAAGCGTCGATGCTGTTTATTC
>CAYIWL010000016.1:0-18081 GCA_964367085.1 Candidatus Woesearchaeota archaeon | reverse complement strand
ACCCCTAATGGTTAATGAGAGGAACCCATAGTTAAAAAAGATTTAGGACAGAGCGTAAACTGCAAGGTAGAGTACAAAGGAAATTAATTTTTCACAGGCATCGGTCTCTTGACAGTTATGGGCAAAATATTTTTATCGAATTCCATCTTTGCAATTTCAACAGGATTGTAATTTATCTCTTCTAATTTTCCCTTGTCAAGCTTCAGCAAAAAAGGAGCACCCATTCCAATCTGCAATGCTCTAGCCCCAATTACTCTGGCAGTTTCATACTTTGTGAGCTTCATTTTCTCAGTCATTTTATTTCAGCAATTTTCTTAGTTTTTCACCGTTTTTAAGGCTTACGTCTATTATCTCGCTAATGTCTTCTGGTTTCAATACACCCTTTCCAGATTTTTGCATTGCACAAATATTATTATCCTCTGTAATCCCTATAGTCAATCTAGCATCCATAACTTTTTCTTCATCTCGGCAAGGATCACTCAATAACTTATCTTTGATTTTAACGACGCTGCATTCAACAGGCATTGATACTATAGGTAATCTGCTGATTCTTTTGCTGTAATCAACTTTTTTACCGTCGTATGCAGGAATTTTAGTCTGTTTCAAGGCAGCAAGTGCGGCTAAAGCAGATGCATCCTGCAAATTCCCATCGTCATTAATAGTATAAATATCAATCAGCACCATCCAAACTTGCTCTCCTTCCTTGATGCATAATTTTTTGAAATCAATTGCCTTGCTCTCTCTTATTGCTCTATCAACAACTCTTGCAAGCTCAATGCTATCAACACTAGGCGGACCAGATTCAAAATCAGGGCTTGACAAAGGCAGCATTTCAGCGCCAACGATTATAGTCCCCTCATCAGGATTATCAGGAAAAGGCTCTCCAACTTCCAGTTTAATGCCGACAATTACTTCAGTAGAGCCAATCTTAACTCTAGCAGCACCTTCAGCATGTTTGCTAATTTCATAATTAATTTCAACTTTCCTTAGTTCATCAAATTTTCTGCCGTCTATTCTTTTTCCCTTTTCAAGCAGTTTTATCATATATTCTCTAGACACATTATCCATGTTTATATTTCTCCATCAAAACCTTTCTCTGTATTTCAAGAATTTTCTCGCAGGATTTTTTAGCCAATTCCAAGGCTTTTACTATCTCGTCTTTTTTTATCTCGCCATCAAGCTGCAACAGGCTTATCTCATTTCTCCTCGGCATCATAGCAACAGGCATATCACTGCTCCCTTCTTCATAGTCCTCTTCATATTTATTTAAGTCAACTAAGATCTTGTCCCCAACTTTACCGACGGAAATAGCACAAACCATGTCTCTCATAGGAATGCCTGCATCAGCAAGTGCAAGAGAAGCAGCACATATCCCCGCACATCTAGTCCCAGCATCTGCCTGCACGATTTCAACAAAGACATCAACTACAGAGTTCGGAAAATCGCTAAGATCAACAGCAGGCATAAGAGCATTTTCAGTAACAAGGGAAATTTCCCTGCTTCTTCTGCTAGGACCCGGCCTGATTCTCTCATCGACGCTAAAACTCATCATATTATAATTGCATCTCAACGTCCCCCTCTTAGGGTTCTGCATAAATTTAGGATGTAAATCTCTTGGACCGCGAACAGCAGCAATCGCAATTGTGTCTCCAATTCTAAACATAGCACTTCCATCAGCGCTTTCAACAACGCCAACTTTAGCCTCTATTTTTCTAAGCTCATCAAATTCTCTTCCGTCAATTCTTTTGCTGTACATTTTACTGCTCCCCTCCACTGCTTCCAAGTAATCTCTCAATCTTTTCCGTCAGTCCAGGAATATGGCTTTCTCTTTCAATTAATCTTATCGCCTCAATTAATCTCTCGCTATTCTCCCCGCTAATCCACACCTTGCCATTCTGTCCGACTTGTACCATGCAATTGCTAAGTGTTTTCAAAGTGTTTATCATACTTCCCTGCTTTCCAATTATCCTCGGAACTTTACTTGGACTTACATCTATGACTCTGCCATTATGCAGCTTTTCCAAGCCATGCCCTTTCATAGTTAAGTCAATTAAATTTCCCTTTCCAACATTAGAAATCTTAGCAACAATGTAATCGTCAAAGTCAAAATATCTAGATAAGTCGCTTTTCCTTTCAATAAATTCACTTGTAGCATCTCTCACACTCAATAAAGCAAGATTGCTAAACCCAATGTCAACGCTCCATCCGTTAAAGCTTATGTTCACAACTTGTCCAATAACGACGTCGCCTGGTTTAGGTTTATAGACTCCAGTCAAAGGTATAAGTTTTATCAGTCTATTATCAATATTAACAATTCCAATCTGCTCTGCAATTATTTTATCTTTCTCCCTAAAAACGCCTCCAGCAGGCAGATAATCAATGCCTTCAGCAATTACATCTCCAGGAATTACAAATTCCTTTTCTTTTATTATTAGTCCCATTTTATTTTTATTTTACCTCGCTGCTTTCAATATCTCCATGTGTTATATTATTAAGCTGCCCAAAAAATTCATCTGCCATTCCAGGAGGAAGCTCAACAACAACAGATAAGCTCCCATCATTCCCCCAATTTTCGCTTATAAGTTTTCCGTATCGCTTAATTGTCCCATAGCATTTCCCGGCAAAGTTTGCAGGAATTCTAACTTGGAATTTCTTGACTTCAAATTTAAGCGGCAATACGCTTCTCAATTTTTCCACGACGTCATTAAGCTGGTCCTCTGCACTTTTAAACTCATCAATATTGACCCTTGCTTCATCCATCGCATTTTCAATTCTGACTATTGGATGAGGCAATCCAGTCCTGCTGTCAACTCCATTAAGCCTTATCAAGTCAACAATCTTTTTCCTCTTCTCATCCCTTAATTTATTTCTGTATTCTTTAGTCAGCTGGATATTCCCCTCTCTCACAATTTTCTCGGCAATCTTCAGCACATCTCTGGTTTCAAAAAATTTTTCCATTTCATGCTCGCTTGCATGCAGTCCTTTTTTCGCATCTTTGTAAATATATTCAGCAACAAGGACATCTCTTATATCCCCGCCACTATTTTTGAATTTTACAGCCTTGTCACAATCAACAAAGACTTCAAATTCCTCTACGCCCTTTTTTATTCGGGCAATCACTGCTTTATCCAGATCAGTCATTTCGATAGTTTCCTCAGCATTCCAATATCAACTTTCCGGTATTTTTTCTCACCGATATCGACGTAAGCGGCACTTAATCTCTCAACGTCAAAGTCTTTAACCAATACTTTTTTCAAGCCGCGAATTGCGAGTTTTATCCCTTCTTGCAGCGAAATCCCGTCTTTGTATTCTTTATCAAGCATAGTATTGACTTCAACCTCTCCCTCTCCAACTGCAACTGCCTTATACTGAAAAAATATCCCACTTGGCTCAGTGGCAAATAATTTACCATCACCGTCTTCATCAACGCCTCCAAACAAAATGCTGACTCCAAAAGGTCTGGCCCCGCCGACTTGTGTAAACCACTGCTTCATGTCGCATATTCCTCTTACCAATTCCAAGACATCAATAGCCTCGTCATAAGTAACTCTGTGCTGCTGCGCTTTTATCCTAGCTCTTTCAATTAATATCCTTCCATCGCTCACAAAGCCAGAGATAGTAGCTCCAATATGCTCATCTACTTGGAATAATTTCTCAACACTTTCTCCAACAATCAATCTATTTGCAACTCTTTTATCAGTTACAAGCAACACTCCTTCTTTGCAAACCATTCCGATTGAAGTGCTTCCCTGTCTTATTGTTTTTTTCGCATATTCTACCTGCAATAATCTGCCGTCAGGACTAAACATTGTAGATGTCCTGTCATATCCCATCATTTGATGATTAACAACTGCTTGTTCCATAAGTTTACCACCCTCCTTTTGGTTTTACCTTTCCTATTGCTCCGCTCGTTCTCACACTTCTAAATACAACATTATTATTATTTATTTCTTTTATCATCATTAAGCTAACTTTCACAAGATCAACATATTTGCTATCAACTCTAACGACGCCTTTTTTCCCGTTGATAGTATCACTTACAACCATTACTCCTGCTTTTCCATATCCATATTCACCCATAAAATTTCGGCATGAAGTATCAACAGCTTTTACTACCTCATCTTTAGCAAACCCGGATTCGCTGTCGATTTCAAAAGCAATATATCTTTTTTTCTCTTTCAAACTTGAAAGCAACTTTTTCATTTAAGTCTAGAAACCTCATATTTTCTTTTTCTCTCCCAGAGCATTCAAGAAACAGGTCTTTATAAAGATTATGGTAATCTAATAAAAAAACAAGATTTGACTCAAGTTTCAATTAGGTTTGATAACTTAACGGTAATAATAACGTAGAGAAATAGCAAGATTTATAAAGGATTTTCTCTGAATTCGGTACATGAACAGAAAAGAGATAGATACAATATTAAAGAACGAAGAATCCCGAACAGAATTAGAAAATAAGCTATTAGATCAAGGTTTTGAAAATTGTCTCAAGTTCTTAAAGCTCGTAAAGTATCTTAATCCTGCTTCCAGAAAATCTGAGCTAAATGGCTGGGAATGCATGATGAGAAATAATCCAGACGGACAGAGGATTTATGAAATTGTTAAGAGGGAAACAATTGGTATTTATAAGGAAAGTTATCAAGAACTAATGGCGCTAGCTAATCAGCATCAACATATAGAATTTGTTAATAGAGTTTCAGGGTATCTATCTTTGGAATATGAAGAGTTTATGTCACAGTTTCATCAATAACACATTTTAATTTAAATAAATCTGATTTTCTAAAAATTGCGTTGCCATCCACTTTCCTGCTCTTCTCTCTAGAGTTAATGGCTTTAGATGATATAATCTTTGTAATTGACCTATACAAACTTCTGCCTCTTCTGGAGTAATCTCTGGAGGATCAATTAACAATATCTGATCACATACATCTCTTCCATGAATTTCATAATACTCCATTGTCATAAAGTAACATGATAAAATAATCTGTTCAGAAGGAGAAAACCGAGACTCCTCGCCAGTAGATAAATCTACACATCTAACTGATCTATCTTGACTTCGCAATATAGCTCGTTTCCCGTTAAAATCAATCCTATATTCAGGATACCGCATAAAAAGATAAAACCATTTTATTATTTAAATATTACCATCATTAGAAATATTGTAATCAATCATCAGAGTCTTCTAATTCAAAATCACGCCATTTATTTTCCTTGTCATGCTTTATTTCAAATGCCTCTTCTCTTTCTTTCTCTTTTATGGATCTTAACTTCTTTTTTTCTTCATTCTCCTGCTTTTCGATCATTCTCTTCTCTTTTCTAACTCCCTCTTCCTCTTCTTTCAGTTTCCTTTTCTCTTCCTTCTCTCTCTCCATCTCTGCACTTCTTCTTTGTATCTCCATCTCTCTTTCCAGTTTTATTTTCTTTTTCTCTTCAATTTCTTTATTCCTTTCCTCTTCTTTTCTAAATTTCTCAACTTCCTTTCTTTCTTCTTCCAGTTTTTTCTTCTCCTGCTCCAATTTATCTCTTTCTCTTGCAATCTTATCCTTATGACGCATTCTTAAACTGCTTTTAATCGTTTTTTCCTTATTTCGAATTTTCACGCCAATCTTTTTAATAAATACAAATCTCTCCAAGTTGATGTTCGGCAGGCTTACTTTTTTAAGGAATCCAATTTTTGATCTGAAGTTGTAAACTAAAAAGGCTAAAAGCAAAAGGATAATGAGACCAACAGCAACGAACAACCAAGTTCTAGACATCATAATATCTTTTACTTTCACAACGCTTCCGGTAAAGAATGAGAACACGCCTTTCTTATCTTCTATTTTTTCTTCCTCAGCAGCTACTTCTTCAGTTTCATTTGATTCGGCAGCAGCTTGAAGTATAGTAGCCTCAGCAGCAGCTTTGTCAGCGCTTATTGCAAAAAAGCTGAATCCCGGCGTGGTAGCTTCATATTTCTGGTTCTCTTCTTCCAACCCAGCAGTCAGAGTTTCAAGCTTCTGCCATTTACCGTCGGTATATCTGGACATGTAGATGCTTGTAGGATCATTCAAAGCATTAGTAAGAATCCAGCTTTTTGGAACACTAAATTTTATTTTAGCACTTTTCAAATCATCGTCGACAAAGTTGATATTTATTTTAATATAATTATACACATTTTCAACTGCATCAACCTCAGAAGGCTTGCTATCTTGTTTCTCAACTGTGACTTCAGCATTCGCAACTGCATTCTTAAACTCCAAATCCAACCCGGAGATTCCTACATCCTTGCTTATACCAAAGCTTTTGACGTCGCCAGCATTGGCTTGGAACTTAAGCACAGACTGATCTGTAGTTGTTGTAGTTGCACCTCCGCCAGCTCCGCCGGTTCCTCCGCTTCCTCCACTTCCACCTCCATCAGAATTATCAGAGCATCCAGAAGTGCTTGACTGGTTCTCAGCAGCGCTAGTGCAATAATTAGCATCATAACATAGTCTGGTTTTAGTCCCTCCAGAACAGGAAGAATAAGAAGTACAATCTCTTGTAAAGCTGCTACTGCAACTCAAAGTAAAATCAAAAGTATCAGAAGTTGTATTTCTATTAACTGCATCTATGCAATTAACACTCCAATTATAATTTCCATTCGACAAATAATAGATGTTTTCAGTAAATATATTATTGCTTCCTAATGTAACTGAACTCAAGGTTTCATTTGCAGCGTCATTTAATGTTAAAGTACAGCTATCTATTTTGTAATCAGTCACATTGAAAGTAAAATCAATTGGTAAAGCGGTCACAGTTGTCGCGTTGCTAGGAGAGATTAGATTAACAACAGGGTTACTCTGATCAATAAAGAAGGTTCTATTTTCTGAAAAATTACAAACATTATTCACGTCACAAGCCTGAACTCCCCAAAAATAAATTCCTTCAACAAAGCTTGCATTGAACTCAACACTAGTCTCGTTCGTATCCAAAACTAAAGTCTCATTTGCACTCCAGTCAGTAAAGTTATGATACAAAGTTACATTGCTCAAGTTATATTTACTCTCCAGAGTAACATTGAAGAAAACCTCATTTGCCGCGGTATAATTCGGATTAGCTTCTGGATAATTAAAGAACTTCACTATAGGAATTCCTGAAGTATCTTGAGCCGTGAAAGTTTTGCTAGTTAGGTTTTCGTTATAATTTGTGTCGTTAGCCCAAGCAACAATTGTATAAATGCCAACCTCGGTCAGATTATCTTGATTTAGCTCGAGACTTCCAGAAAAATCAGATAATAAATTTCCACTCGGATAACTTATGTTGCTGCTTGTAGAATCCAAAAAGGCATCAGTAAAATTTAAATTAATAGTTAGGTTGTCAGCAGTAAGCTCAACAGTATCATTGCTCAATCCAATCTCTACCCTAGGTCTTGCAGTATCGTTCAAAGCATCGTATACATCGATTCTATAAAATGTCAAGCCAGTAGCAGAATCAGAAATAGATTTTCCGGTTTCTTCTAATTCCTGAATAATTCTTGAAACATTTACATTTAAGCTCGTATCATTATAGTATTGTTTCAACAAAGCAACAGCACCAGCAACATGGGGAGTTGCCATGCTGGTTCCAGATTTTTCCTCATAATCTCCGTTAATGCTCGTAGAATTAATAGAACTTCCAGGAGCAAATAATTTTACTAAACTATTCCTATTGCTGCTAGAATAAACATTATCATTTTTATCACTCCATCCAACAGCAGTTGCATTAGTGATGCATGCCGGGCTTGAGATGGCAGTAGTATTCCCAGCATTTCCTGCAGCAGCTAAAACAACAATATCATTGCCAACAGCATTGTTAATCGCGCTAGCTAATGAAGAAAAAGAACCATCACAATTACTCTCATATGAAGTATCCGTACCAAGGCTCATGCTAATCACAGAAATATTAAAAGCAGTTGCATTATTAGCACACCATTCAACCCCCAATACGGCATCAGAGAGATAGCCACTTCCTGCATCATTCAAAACTTTTATAGAAATCAAAAAAGAATCAGGAGCTACTCCAATAGGAGTACTATTGCTGGCAACGATACCTGCAACATGGGTTCCATGACCATTATCGTCCATTGCATCACTAGTTCCATTAACATAATCATGCCCGCCAAGAACTTTACATCCAGAAGAAAGAGAATTATTCCCGAAGCATCCGCCTAATCCAGGATGAGTATAATTTATTCCAGTATCTAAAATACAAACAGCCTGGTCTCTACCGGTTATATTCCCAAAATTATAATTTAAAGTGTGCACAACAGAAGCATTAATCAAGTCAACCGAGTCTTGTAAAAATAATCTTATAGGATAATCATACTCAATTTTTTCAACTCTCTCATCTTCAAGCAAATTTTCTAAATCATTAGAAGAAATCTCTCCAGAAAATCCATTAATCACACTAAATTCTTTTTCTTTGTTAATGTTCAGCTCTTCAACGACATCATTTACACTAACTTCTTCTTGAGCAGAAAAAATCCCAGTACCTGTCTCGATTTCATCTTTCAAGATTACAATGACTTTAGCATCTCCATTTTCCTGAAGATCTTCAATTACTTTCTCATCAACTTTAGGATCAATCCCATCGCCAGCATTACCTACGACAAGCAACATCAAGAACAACAATGTAAAAATAAATCTCTTATTCAACCTCTCACCTCTTCCAAGCAATTCAAGTAAGCATCATTCTCACTCCACCCACATTTATTATTCACACACCCGCAACTAGTCAGTTTCAAGCAGGAATACTCTTCTTTGTATTCGCAAGTAGTTATTATATCGGAGGTTTTTTCAGCACTAACACATAATTGGCTTGAGCAACCAGCAAGAACACAATCAGAATCAGTATCGCACTCAAACTCAATTTTTTTATCAGCATCAGGATTATTACACCCATTAATTAAAACTAATAAAGGCAGCAAGATCACCCCTAACTTCATTTTACCCAATCACCTTAATATCACTATTTTCTTTTAATTTAAAAACTTTAGTATTGTCAAACTTATCTATCCCAATTAACCTTCCAAACGCTTCTAAGTCGTTTCTCAACCTCAAATCATATCTATCTTTAGCAAAGCTCGCAACCACCATATTGACATTATACTTTTTGCAGAGCTTGACATTCTGAATCATCCTTCCGATTAATCTCCCCTTATCTTTTGCATGTAAAACCTCGTAAAAACTAAACCCTATACTTATCCTATTCTTATTTGCAAGTCCGCAGAGAACGTTATCCAGTCCGGATTTTTTGTAATGCAGATTATCCTTTTCTTTTGCGTTTTCAAGACCGAAGACAAGATTTACTTTATTGCTCTCAAAAATCTCTCTCGAAAAATTCTCATTAGCCCTAGCAGCAGTTAATCCATCCGCTTTGGAAAGTTTTTTCCTGAAATCAATAGCATTATCTGCATCAATTAAGCTCAAACAGCAGATTTTATCAAAGCCATATTTACTGCCTAACTTGGCCAGTCCATTGTTCAAAACAAAGTCTATCATGTCATAAAATAAAATATTAACACTCATTTAAAGATTACTGTTATAGTTTATGTTTCACCTGCCACGTACCCTCGCAAGTTATTTATAAAACAAAAAATCGAAATTTACCATGAAGATAAAAATACCTAATTATTTGTTGGAATTGGATGAAAAAGAATACATAAAAAAAGGTTCTGATAGCATAAGGGTTTACCATATAGGGTATATAATTAAGAAAATATACTCAGAATTAAAAGAGTTCAAATCAATAGAAATAATTGAAAACGAGTCAAAAAGATGCCACCAAACTTATTCAGGATGGATCCTAGAAAGGGGAGGAACGTCCATACAAGATTTGTATAGGATATTGCAATATTGGAAAGTTACCTGCAAAAAGACAGACAAAGATTTAGAAAATCTGTGGGAGGAAATATACTCTATTTCAAACTATTTTGGATGCGTCAATGGGAAACGAGTAAAACTACCAAAATACCTTGATAATCAATTATCTTATCTTTTAGGAGTGATAATGGGAGATGGGCACCTAGCAAATCCCAATAAATCTTATGATAGATTAACTAGTTATAATAGTGAACTAAGAATTACAGACGGTCATAAAGAAACATTTGTTAAACTATCAAAAATATTTGAAGAACTGTTTGGATACAAGCCAAAAATTTACTCAGAGTTATCAAAAACAAACAAACCATTTTATAGATTTGTGATTAGATCAAAACCAATTCATAGGTTCTTAATGAATATTTGTCAAATACCAACCGGGAAAAAATATGATAAAACAGATATTCCCAAAATAATTAAAGACTCCCCTTTAGAGATACAAAAGAGTTTTATTGTAGGATTTTTTGATGCAGATGGATGTTTAAGATTACATAGAGAAAAGTTTCCAATGGTAACCATATCTCAGCTAAATCCACAGATACTATATTCAATAATTGAGGTTAGTAAAATGTTAAATATCAAATGGTCCGGACCTTATAGATCAAATCACCCAAGAAACAAAGGATACCAAATCAAGATAACAAATAAAGAGAATTTAGAAAGATTTTTAAAAGAATTTCCATCACTTAACCCAATTAAAATTAAGCAAAGTGGAATCCTATGGAAAATGCTAAACCCCCGACTCATATCGCCATCCAAATGGATGGTAATAGAAGGTGGGGAACAAAAAACAAAGGAAACCCTCTCAAGGGACACATCCAAGGTGCAGAAACTTTAAAAGAGATTATCGAACATTGTAAGAATATCGGCGTAAAAATACTGACAGTTTATGCTCTTTCTAATGAAAACCTAAAAAGGAATAAAAAAGAACTTGCTTTACATTTCAAGCTTCATAAAAAATACTTAAAAGAATACATCATAGATTCAGACGGGTTTGTAAAGAACGAAACTAGGTTCAGGGTACTTGGAAGGAAAGAATCTTTACCAAAAGATGAACAAGAACTAATTATACAGGCTGAAAGAAAAACAGAGAACTTCAAAGAAAGAATGTTTAATGTCTGTTTATGTTATAATGGACAAGATGAAATAGTTGATGCTACAAAAAAGTTAATTGAAAACGGGATAAAACCAGAAGAGATTACAAGAGAAAGAATAAAAGAAAATCTTTACACAAACGATATTCCCCCTCCAGACATGATGATAAAAACTGGAATGAACCCTGAAAAAAGGATATCCGCATTTTTACTATGGGACATTGCTTATACCGAATTATTTTTCTCCTCTACTTTATGGCCGGATTTTACACCAAAAGAACTTGACAAATTAATAGAAGAGTATAATTACAGGGAAAGAAGATTCGGTAAATAATTAATTATCCCTTTTTGCAACAAATTCAGCAATCTCCATTAAAAAATCCTTGCCCTCATTTCTAATCTCGGCATTAATAATAAAGTTTTTAGCCTGCTTTACATATTCATCGCACAAGTCTTCGCAATACTTCAAAGAATATTTCCTGATAAGTTTTCTAATTTCATCAGCGTCAATTTCATCCAGATTATTCCCGATCCGATTTAAAATAAATTCTCTTTCCTCTTCACTGCAGCTATCAATTGTTTTTATCATCAACAAAGTCTTTTTCTCTTGCTTCAGATCAGAATCGTTTGGTTTTCCGGTTTTAGTTTCGTCTCCAAAAATTCCATTGATATCATCCCTTATCTGAAAAGCTTTTCCAAGGATAACACCATAGTCCAAAAGAGGTTTTAAATTAGCATCATTCGCACCGGCTAATGCAGCACCGATATGCAGAGGACCTTCAACAGTATAAGATGCACTCTTCAGCTTATAAACTTCAAGAACTTTTTCCTCGTCGATATCATCAAAAGGTTTTTTCTCATAAATAATATCCAATATCTGTCCGTAAATAACTCTCTCGATCATTTGATTCATAATTCTAGAAGCCATTTCTTTGTGTTCAAAATTTGTGTTTAACAAAATCTCGTTTGCAAGGCAGGCAGCTAAATCACCAGCGCAGATAGCCAAGGAAATCCCAAAATGTTTTTTGTCATTGACAGGATATCTTTTTTCATACATAATATGCATACTATCCTTCCCTCTTCTCAAATTACCTCTATCAATAATATCATCGTGTATAAGCAAATAACTCTGAATAAGTTCCATAGCCATTGCTGCATTTATTATCTCATCATTTAACTCTTTAAAACAGCCATAGCCATAAACAAACATCCCGCTTCTTATCCTCTTGCCACCCCTCAAAGTATATTCTCTCAAGAGTTCCAGTACCTCTCTATTAAAATCGTCACCAGCATCATAAATTTTTTTATCGAAGAATTTCTCAAGCTCCATCTCGACTTCAAGTTTAATCATGCCAAGTTTATCCAAAGACATAAAGATTCAAAAGACAAAGGCTTTTTAAAAATAACTCAAAGAATTCAAGATTAATTAATAATCGTACCCTCAAATCTTTTTCCGGCAAGGCAGTTTTCCAGATTTTTAATTCCTGTAAGAATCACTGTTTTAATTTTATATCTAGTTATGATCTCAGCTCCAGATTGATCAAATACAAAGTGCTGACCAGGTTTATACTTTATTTCATTAGTCATCTTCAAAAAATCACTAAAAGAAATATTTGAGATGAATTTTGCATTCTTAAACTTTTTCGGATCTTTGTCATAAAGCCCTTTCACATTTGTGATATTGATGAGCATGTCGGCTTTTAAACCACGAGCCACATCCGCAGCAGTTCCATCAGAAGTCATCTTCTCTCGATAACCAAGAGCACCGCAAACAACAAGATTACTCTTCGATAAGGATTTTGCAACATCATTTAATGAATCTGGGACAATTACATTAGAATCGAGAAAGTTGCTTACAAGCATAGCATTAAGTTTAGTTACCCCAATTCCAATTAAGGACCTTATCTTCTCGCTTTTAGTTTTCAATGCTTCAATATACTCGCGTGCGATTTTTCCGCCGCCAGTAACAACCAGTATTTTATGTTGAGGAAATTTTTTAATGGTTTTTTTAAACTCCTCCAAGAATTTATAATTAACTTTTCCAGGATTAATTAAACTTCCTCCAAGTGAGATAACGATTTTCATTTTTTAATTAAGCCTTCAATTTTATTTAATTTTTCCTTTATATAATCCAATTCTATCCTAATCCCTTTTCCTAAGTGATTCATGCTACTTTTCATTATCTCAAAATCCGACTTCACTTTAGTAAATCCATTAGACACACTTTTATCAATCTCAAAATACTTCCTCCACAGCAGAACCTCAGAAGTTATAATAAATGTTCCAATAGAGATGAGTGCATTATCTAGTGTTGGAGAACCATGCAATAACCACAACAAAACAAAAAGAGCTAGACCAATTACGATAAAGAATACAATATCTTCAGCTTTTAATTTCATCTATATCCCCCTGAATAAAGCATAAAGTCCAATAATTATCATGACCACGATAAATAACCAAAATATTATGTCTCCAATTTTCATTTTTCAGTCAGCAGCAAAAAGCCTGTTGTCATGCACATCAAATATTCCAAGTCTGGCGCCAGCATCCAAAAAACCATGGGCATAATTCAACGCAGCAAATGCTCTTACCTTATCACCTTTTTCATTAAAGTATTTAGCATCAGCAAGATACCTTTCCACCATGTCAATAAAATCAGCCTTAGCTTTTCTTAGAGTATCAAGGCTAACGTTTTCACGAGATACTTTAGCTTTTTCTAAAGCAGCTTCAGTAATTTCAAAATAATCTTTCAACTTTTCTTCAGTAATTTCAGCAATTTCAATCATAGAAAACAGGATAATTTATCAATATTTAAGTTTATTCAATTCTGATTTTCTTTATGTTGTTTATCTTTCCTACTCTTTCGATAACCTCTATCAAATCTTTCAGGGAATTAAATTCAGCATTAAGGATGCATTCAGCAATTTCATTCCCGGCAGAATTTGCCTTGGCAGACTTAACGTTAATTCCAAAGCTTGCAACACTGTTTAATATCTCCGCAAACAATCCAAGCCTATTCTCAGCAAGGATGATCATACTCACCGCTCCTTTAAAGTCTTCAATCCAGAAGACATCTACAAATTTTTTAATATCCGCGGCATTCTTGCATTTTTCAGAGTGCACAGTAACATTCTTGAAACTGCTCAAGGTCCCGACAATGTTCTCCATCGGCAGGGGGTTGCAACATCCGGCAATCTTGAGGTTATATTTTCCTTCAGAGCCTATAAAACTCCCATATTTTTCATTGTCAATAGAGACCTTATTATACGTATTCTGTTTTATCTGCAAAGTATTCTTTATTTTCTCAAGAGCCTTGCTTGTCTTGACAAATCCTAGCCAGTCTCTGCTTGGTTTGTGAATTTTGGAAGTTAATATCTCTATCTCGTCACCATTTTTCAGCAAATGTCTCACTCCGACGAATTTGCCATTTACTTTTGCTCCAATGCACTTATCACCAATATCACTATGAACAGCATAGGCAAAATCAACAACAGAACTTCCATCATCTAATTCTATAATATCTCCTTTAGGAGTAAAGCAGAATATCCTGTCTCCAAAAATATCCAGTTTAAGTTTGTACAAAAATTCCTTATCACTTTCATTCGCAAAAGATAGCACTTGCCTAAGCCAGCTAAGCTGTTTATTGAATTTATTATCCATTAAGCCTTTGTATTTCCAATGCGCAGCTATTCCTTCCTCAGCAATATCATTCATCTTCCTGGTTCTTATCTGGACTTCAACAGGCATAGTTTCATACAAAAACCCCGTATGCAAACTTTGGTATAAATTATCCTTGGGAGCAACAATAAAATCCTTGAGCCTATCAAGGGTAGTATCCCACAGATTGCTAACAATTCCAAGGACAGCATAGCATTCCTCGCTGTTTTCAACTATGACTCTAAGCCCAATCAAATCATAGATGTCTTCAAACTTTTTCCCCTTATCATTCATCTTTCTGTAGATGCTATAGAAGTGCTTTGGCCTGCAAAATATTTCTCCATTTATCTTATTATGTTTTAATGCCTTCTCTAATTTTCTCTTCAGGTCATTCACAATTTTCTCTCTATCCTTTCTTTTGATTCCAACTTTATCCCTTACAATTTTGTACTCATTCGGCATAAGATATTTGAAGGACAGATCTTCCAGCTGCCATTTTATATTGCTCAATCCTAGCCTATAAGAAAGAGGAGCATAAACATTAAGTGCATCTTTACTTACTTTACTTTTCTCTTCATCGCTTAAAGTTTCAAGGTTTCTCATAACGTACAATCTTTCCAGCAGCTTAATCACTAAAATCCTCAAGTCGTGAGTTGTTGCTATGAGCATCTTCCTGGTCTTCTCCTCATTATTTCTCTTGCTCGCCTTTGAAGCAAGCTCACTAAAGACTCTCAAGTCTGAAACTTGTTGAGAAACATCATCGTCAAATTCAACTCCATCATTAATGTCATAAAGCAGAGCAGCAGCAACGCAATTTTTGTCAAGGTCATAACTTTTCAAAAACCGAGAGTATTCTTTTTTGTACTTTAAAGATTCCAAATCATTAGAGATTTTATAATGGGATTTCATAAGTTCCATACATTTCTTAAATAGAGGGTCATCCATAAAGCAAGCAAAGAGGATAAGTTTAAAAAATATTTCCAATCAGTCATAATGATGAGATATTCAAGACAGATCGTCTTTGAAAAAATAGGCAGAGACGGTCAGGGAAAGATAGAAAAATCAAATGTTACAATTCTTGGATTGGGTGCGATCGGATCAAAATCAGCAGAACTTCTAACTCGCGCAGGCATAGGCTCATTAATATTAATCGACAGAGATATAGTAGAGGAATCAAATCTACAAAGACAGTCTCTATTTACAGAACAAGACTTAAATAACCCAAAAGCATTGGTCGCAAAATCCCACTTAGAAAAAATAAATTCCAGCACAAAAATAAAGGCATATTTCAAAGATGTAACCCACAAAAATATTGAAGAGTATATAAAACATGGTTTGGTTCTAGACTGTACAGATAATATGCAGACAAGACTCTTACTAAATGAATTCTGTTTTAAAAATAACATCCCTTGGATATACACCGCAATAATAGAAAGCACAGGAATGCTTTTCAACATAGTGCCAAAAAAAACTCCATGCCTTACATGTATCTTCAATGAAATAAATCAGCCATTAGATTCTTGCGACGTATCAGGTGTGATAAACACAATAGCGTCAATGGCATCTTCTCTCCAAGTAACTGAAGCACTAAAGTATATTACAGATAAAGCACCAACAAAAGAATTGTTATATTTTGATGTATGGAAAAATAAAATCCAAAAGATAAAAGTTAAAAAACAAAGCAGCTGCCCGACATGCAATTCAAAGTTTTCGTATTTAAATGGAAAAAATGCAAACGACGCAGTAGAACTGTGCGGTGCAGATTCTTATCAGCTCTATGGTCCAAAATTAGATCTGAATGAAGTTGCAAAGAAATTAGAAAAAATAGACAAGGTGATTATAAATGAATATTGTTTGTTATTTAGAGAAATAACTGTTTTCAACGACGGTAGGACATTGATAAAAGCACAAACGCCGCAAAAAGCAAGAGCAATCTATACAAAATATATAGGGTATTAAATAAGATAAGAATATAAAAACATAGGAGATAACAACGTGAAGAATAAAGAAGGTGCAATCATATGAAAGTTCTTGTAACTGGTGGAGCAGGATTTATTGGAAGCAACCTAACAGAAAGATTAGTCCGTGACGGGCATGAAGTATTAGTAATAGATAATCTAGCATCAGGAAAAGAGGAAAATCTCGCTGCAATAAGAAAAAATATCACCTTCCACAAAGAGACGATAAACAATGATATGAAAAAAATGTTAGGTGGAGTTGAAGTTGTTTTTCACCTGGCTGCTCTCCCACGGGTACAATTTTCCATTCACAACCCGATAGAATCCCATCACGCAAATATTAATGGATCATTAAATCTTCTAAAACAATGTGCAGATTCCGGAATAAAACGTTTTATTTTCTCATCATCCTCGTCTGTTTACGGTGATCAAGATTCACTTCCGTTAAAAGAAACTATGAAGCCTAATCCAATGTCTCCTTATGCACTGCAAAAGCTTACAATCGAGCATTATAGTAAATTATTCCACGAAGTCTACGGATTAAAAACAATAAGCCTAAGATATTTCAATGTGTACGGACCGAAACAGGACAAAGAAAGCAACTACTCAAATCTCATTCCAAAATTTATAGGATTGATACAAAAAGACGAGCAACCAAAAATTTATGGCGACGGAACTCAAACACGCGACTTCACTTATGTAGAAGATGTTGTCTCAGCAAATATTGTATCGATGAAGTCCAACAATAAAAAAATATTCGGAGAAGTATTTAACATCGGATCTGGAAATAGGATCTCGGTTAATGAGATTGCAGAAAATATAAGTAAGCTGCTCTACTCAAAAACAAAACCGATATATGCAGACCCGATAATCGAACCAAAACACACATTAGCGGATGTATCAAAAGCCAAAAACCTTCTTGACTGGCAACCAAATACCAGCATAAGCGTTGGCTTGAAAAAAACAATAGAGCATTTCAAAAGCCTTAAAAGCAATAATTCTTAAAATAGTATATGCCAACAGTATATTTAGAAAGAGAGAACAAAGTAGTGAAAGTAAAAAAATTAGTTGTAAAAGAGATATTAAAAGAGTTAAATATAAATGCAACAACAGTCATAATAACAAAAAATAACGAGCTCATTACAGAAGACGCAAAACTATCAGACAAAGATAAAATAAAAATTCTTCCAGTTATCTCAGGAGGATAAATGCCGTGCAAAATCTGCAGTGAAAAGCCTGTAATCCAGCTGCCAAATAGCAACATAAAATTATGCAAATCCTGCTTTATTAAATACTTTGAAAAAAAAGCACTGAGAACGATAAGAAAATACAACTTGATAAACAGAAAAGAGCACATAGTAGTTGCAGTCTCCGGAGGAAAGGACAGCCTATCTTTACTTAATCTGCTAAACAAGCTGGCTTCAAAAAAGATTGAGTTCAAGCTTTCAGCCCTTCTCATCGACGAGGGAATAAAAGGATATAGAGATGAAACAATAA
>CAYIWL010000015.1:0-18558 GCA_964367085.1 Candidatus Woesearchaeota archaeon | reverse complement strand
TGCTTTATATTGCAGAATTAAAGATTACCTTACCGAACAAAAAGAGCAAATTTAATAATGTTTAAGTATTATCTAATTTATTCCACTCCCTCCAGTTCGTTGCTTTTCAAAATTTCTTTTATTTTTTCATAAACCTCGGGATACATATCTATTTTCAGCAAGTCCAGATGTAGTGGTTGTAATTTGCCTCTGCAAGTTCCGTTAATTATAAAATTATTTTTAATATCGAGTCTAGCACTTTCCCCTAACACTATTCCATCTCCTATCTCTCCGCTCATCTCGCATCCAGTCGCATAAATATTATAGACGTTATCAGGAACTTTCTCCCGGTTTAGCTTCTGCATGAACAAGCTATCCGCATTCATGTCATCACACTCTCTTTTCTCTCCTCCAGCCAATGGACATAAAGTAGATATATCACCGCTAATTCCTTTATTCGGTGTTCCTATCAAAATAACTTTATCAAATCCTGCACTTCCAAATAACTGCATATGTCTTCTCACTACTAATCCCCCCATGCTAAATGCAATCACATTAATTTTACTCTTTCCAGTTCTAAACCTAACATTGTCAAATACCTCTTTTAATCTTACTGCATATGTATCTATGTTCTCGCTTTTTGTTAAAACAATTTTGTAATTCTCAGGCTCCTCAAAGAAGTCAAAGTAATAGCTTCCTCGAATGCTCAAAGGAAAATTAAAATTCCAAATCCCAGCAGGGACATCTTTCTTAGTATAAAGTGTAATCGCACCAACGTTAAGAAATCCTTCTTTCTCCAATTCTTCCTGCAGATTCTTAAATCCTTCGAGGCTGTATTCCAAAGGCAAATCCTTAGTCACAGAATGCCCATGCAAAAACACGAGCGGAAAAGTATTCACATTATTCCTACATTCTTCTCCAACACAGCATTTATCACAATTGCCATTCATACAGCACATAGGCTCATATGGGAAAAATTCCAGTTGAGCTTTTTCAATGTCAACGTCATTAATCTCAAGCTTGGAAAAATTAACCTCTTTCAATTCGAGCTCGCTTAAATTAACTTTATTTCCAGTGCGTGAAAGAGAGGAATTGCTATAATTACTAACCACAACAGAAATATTTTCAACAAAGCCATTTTTAACTTCCAATGTATTAATTGCTGAAAAGCCATCGACAGCAGTATTAAATTCCATACTTAAAGTTTTAATCTCCCACATTTCTTCTTCATTGGAATGAGTCAAGTTTTCAAATAATCCTCTGTCGAAAATCAGTTCATCAATCATCCCATTGTAAAAAGAAAGATTTTCAATAAGATTATCTTGAAAAGAAATAAAATTAATCTTAAAGTCTCCAAAATCGTTCATTAAATTATTTAAGTAATCAGTATGAAGGAAATAATCCTCTTGAAAAACAGCTGAAGCAAGTGCAGCCTGAAATTCACCAAGATCATCTAAGTAACTAGAATTAAAGTCTATTATAGCAACTTTGCTAAAGTCTTGAATGGCAGGTTTTAAGGAAGAGATATTCCGTTTTATAGCATTAATCTCATCGACTAGCAGCAAAGAGCCTTCTTCGAATAAGGTTTTCATCGCTTTTTCTTCGTCGGTGAAATCATACTCAACAGTAACAAGAAGGTTTCTGCTGCTTGTTTCAAGGTTATTATGACACAAAAACCCACCAGAGCTTTGACATTCCAACTCATAGTTATAGAGGTCTTTGCCGATGCCTTTAGATCTTGCTTTTATCTCATAAGCCTGCTTGTAAGAATTTCCTGGCTTGACAGAAAATCTGTTTTGGTCTAAAATGGCCCCGCTGCCAACGTCGATAAAGCTTGATTTACATAAAGCAGAGCAGAAAGGATTAGTAGTAACTTTAGTTTCAAACTCCAGCATATCACTCTCTCCATGCACAAGAGAAACATATTCCGTGTCAACATCAAGTTTTATAACAATATCATTGCCAATCAGGAAGCGGAGATAGAAATAAATTTTTGCTCCCAAGAAGATTATTAGGATTAAAGCGACAATCATAAATAATGCCAAAAACTTTTTGTTCCTCATCAGCCTCTTTAGTAGCATACATATATACAATGAAAGATAATATTTAAATCTAAGCCCCTCAACACAAAATTTATATTAAAGAAAAGTCTCACAACTTAAGTGGGAGTTGAGAATTTATTGGATATTGTAGGATCATCATTGTCTTTAAGCGAAGCAATTCAAGCAACAAAGACTTTGGTTATATTCGTAATAGGGATGGTTATTTACTCTGTTTTCATTTTCAAGTTTTACAGATTTATAGCAACCCGAGATATCTTCAAATTGAATCTTGCGGAATACAGCAGGTCCAAATGGGAAGATATTAAAGAAGCAATTGTTTTTCTTTTCTATGTTCTGGAGCATATCATCATCTTTCCGTTGCTTACATTTATCTGGTTTATGTTCTTTTCATTGCTGCTCATTTTCATGTCGGAAAATCAGCCGACAAACACCTTGTTTTTATTTTCAATGGCGGTAGTTGCAACTACAAGGATAGCTGCCTATTATAGTGAGGAGTTAGCCAGAGAAATAGCAAAAACCCTGCCATTAACTCTGCTTGGAATATTTTTAGTAACCGGCCTTTCTTATTTTTCACTAGAATCTGCCGTAGCTGCAATAAAATCCTTTCCATTAATGTGGAAGACAATAGTTTATTATCTGCTTTTTATTGTTGTCATGGAGATAGTTTTAAGAGTTCTGCTGTTTATTTACAATAATATAAAATATAGTCGTTTTAAAAAATAAAGCAAAATGGATTTCAAGGAAAATTTTATTGAAAGGTACAGCAGTCTTACAGACTTTGAAGAATTCGAAAAAGCAATCTCAAAACATCTGCAAAAATCCATCAGGATTAATACGCTAAAAGTTTCTGTAAAAGAGTTAAAATCCAGAATCTCCGGACTAAATCAGATTCCATGGTGCAGGGAAGGATTCTATATTGAAAGGAAAGAAACAGCAGTCGGAAATCTAAAAGAGCATTTCTTAGGATATTTCTACGTGCAGGAAGCAGCTTCAATGATCCCTGCTTTGATTTTAAATCCGAAAGAAAATGATTTGGTTTTGGATATGTCTGCAGCCCCGGGTTCAAAAACAACGCAGATGGCAGCAATGATGAAAAATACCGGCGGAATAATTGCAAATGATATAAAATGGGACCGGATAAAAGCTCTCTCAATGAATCTTCAGAGATGCGGAGTATCAAACACAGCAATAACAATCTACAAGGGAGAAAACTTTCCAAGTATAAAATTTGATAAGATACTTTTAGACGCTCCCTGTTCAGGAACAGGCACAATACAAAAATCTCCAGACACATTAAAGATTTATAATCCAGGCATGATAAAAAAACTAGGATATCAGCAGCGCAGGCTAATACTAAAAGCATACTCTTTACTAAAAGACAATGGAACTTTAGTATATTCAACATGCTCGCTTGAGCCAGAAGAAAATGAGGAAGTAATTGACTATCTGCTAGAAAAGACAGATGCAAAGCTGGAAAAAGCTCATCTCAAAAATCTAAAATCATCTCCAGCAATCCTAAAATTCGGACAAAAAAAATACAATTCGGAGATAAAAAAATGCCTGAGAATCTGGCCGCAGGACAACAATACGGAAGGTTTCTTCGTAGCAAAAATAAAGAAAAAAATTTAAAAACCAAACTTATTCCTAAGCATGATGCAAGAGTATAGGATAAATTCAATGATTGATAGATTCGTTTACAGAACTGTTAGACCATTTCTAATAGCCTCTACTGCAATAATGCTTGGAGGATATAGCTGCTTTGCATATGATTTGATTAAAAAAAAAGAAGATTTTAGTGCAGCGTTAGATGCAGGGATTATATTCGGAAGTACATTGGTTTTAACCACATCTCCTTTATTAGGCTATTATGTCATGGTCAGAAAAAAGGAGGCAAATGAAAAGAGAAACAGAGAAAACTCAAGCATTGATGACGTAGTGCAGAGAGAGATAGCATGATCACGATTTCAAATAAGTTTTTTGCATCAGCAAAGCATCTCCCTCAATATTCGGGCTCTCGCAGATTAAGACTCCTTTAACTTTAAATTCTTTCAAAGCTTTCATCAAATCTCTGTAATTAAATTTGCTTTCCTCAAGTAGAAGATGATTCTTCTCTCCTTTCTCACCATACTCAATTCCAGCAACATGCATATGCATATTCTGCAGAGCTTCCTTTTTCAGTTCTCTTTCAATGGTCTCAAGTATAGCCCTAAACTCATTATAGGTATTATGTTTTCCAGTGTCTCTTGCAAAAAAATGAGAGAAATCTATGCAAGGCATAACTTGCTCGACATCTCTGCTTAATCTTATTGTTTCATTCAAGTCGCCAAACTGCGATTTCTTTCCAGATATTTCAGGGCGAATCCAGATCTTATCATCAAACTCTTTAACTTGATTTACAATTTTTTTAATTCCTGCCATAATTTTTTCATAAACTTTTTCAGCATCCTGTCCTTGATAATATCCAGCATGAAAACATACACTCCAACCACCGCATAAAGAGGTTATTTTAGCAGAATTGACAATGTAACCAATGCTTGCATGAAATTTTTTCTTTTCCTCGGAATTTAAATTAATAAAATACGGAGAATGACAGGTTAAAATTACATCATTGTCTTTTGATGCTCTTTTTACTTCTGGCGCCTTTTCTGGTTTAATACTTATTGAATGGACAAATTCTAACTCCATGGAATCCAATCCTAATTCTCTAACTCTTTTTATTCCATTACTTGTCTCTCCTTTTGTTGAAATAGGTTTCCCTGCAGTTCCAAATCTAAGTTTATCCATTTTTTCAATCTAACCTTGACTCAATTCCATTCTTTTTTTCAAACTTAAATAATTTTCAGAAGTGCTTACTTTTTCACTGCTCTCTTTTTCCAATTCTTTTCTAGCAATACCTGCAACTCTCCCTCCTTTTATAGAAGAATTCTTATTTTCAGAAAAACCCTGCGCATCTTTCCTTCTTGCAATTTTCGTAGTTGAGGCTTCTCCAAGCATTGTAAATATCAATTCTAAATCATTCATATGGTCTCGTAAATTTTCTTGGCCAAGCCCTTTGAATTTCTTGTATTCGGTTGGTGTCATGTCAAACGTTGCCTTAGAAATTTCTGCTGTTAAAATAGCAAACTCTTGATCTGTTTTAACATCCCTTTTCTTCCATTCATCTGTTAATTCATCTCTAACTGCTATCCCTCTAACTCTCTTTTCAATCCAGTCTTCAGGATATCCTTTTGCTTTGTAAATTTCTTTCATCCTTTTTTGTGCTAATTCTGGGTTTTCTATTTCTTTGACTCTATCATAACCAACTTGAGCTAGCCATTGCTTGAAAAGCTCTGCTTTTGGTGATGGTATTGATTGGATTATACGAAAAGCTCCTTTAGCTGAGATACAATTGGATTTACGTTTTTTACCATCAGGCGCAGTCAATTCAAGGGGGGTACAAAATGTACCCCAGTTCTCATTAAGTATAGGATCTCTATTACGCATTTTTTTTATATATTGTTTTGGATCAGAACTATCTGTTAACGATTGCACAATATCAACTACTGAAAACCACCATTCCTCATTGAACCAAGTTCTTCTTATTCTCTTTCCCTGAAATACAGCCAAAGCTTTATCTGAATCCATTTTCCTATTAAAACACTGATAAAGTATAAAAAAAGGAGGTTTATAACTTTTTGTCATATGCAAGAGGTATACATGTTAACGAATCTAATCCAAGAATTACAATCCAAAGCAACTCTGGAAAAGGCAAAGATCTATCAGAAATTTTTCAAGACAGGAAAAGGGGAATATGGAGAAGGAGATATTTTCATAGGATTAACAGTTCCAGAGCAGAGAGTCCTAGCTAAAAAATATGTAGATTTAGAATTTATCGGGGTTAAAAAGTTATTAGACAATAATGTACACGAATACAGGCTAACCGGCTTGCTTATATTGGTATATAAATTTGAAAAGGCAAATCAGGAAGAGCAAAAACAGATAGTCAACTTTTATTTAAGAAATATAGCGTCATCAAACAACTGGGATCTAATTGATTGTATAGCGGATAAAATTCTGGGAAAATACTTGATTGACAAAGATAAAAAAATACTATACGACTTCGCTAAGTCGGATAACCTCTGGAAAAAAAGAATTGCAATAATATCTACTTTTGAGTTTATTAAAAACAATCAGTTTGAAGACACTCTAAAAATTTCTGAAATTCTGTTAAATGATAAACATGATCTTATTCATAAAGCAGTCGGCTGGATGCTAAGAGAAATAGGAAAAAGATATCAAAAAACAGAAGAGGAATTTCTAAAAAAACACTACAAGAAAATGCCAAGGACAATGTTAAGATATGCTATTGAAAGATTTGACAAAGACAAAAAACAATTCTACTTAAAAAAATAATCATTACAAATATTTTTTAATCTTGCTGTTTTTCATACATAAATGGAACATCCTGTAGTTGCAAAAATATTAAAAGAGGGGATTAATTCAGTAGATTTGTCGATGCTTGAGGATGGCAAAGAAAAAGAAATTCTAAATTATGTTGGAGAAAGATTATACAAGCTGAACAAGATTCCGGATGCTGTAGAGATTCTTAAAAAAGCCAAAAACCTAGAAAGGCTAAAGGAAATGGGTGATGAGCTTATGATGCAAAGCAGGATTGAAGTTGCAACTCTATGTTTCATTCCAACAAAAGACAAAGACAGATTAAATAAAGCAGCTGCACTATGCATTAAAGTAATGAACTATCAGCTTGCTGCAAAAGCCTATGAAGCCGCAGGCAATACGGAAATGGTTGAATTCTTGGAGAGAAATTTTTGCTAGTTAATTTTTATAGAACACAATTAAAAAACATTAGCTGCTCTAAACAAAGTAAAGATTTGAGCATTAGCGAGAGAGTTTGCAGACCAGTAAATAAATTTAAATATTTATAGTCTTTAATCTAATTAGATGAAACAAATCGATAGTAAATGGAAAACTATCAGAGCCGTTGATAGATTATTTGGATTAGGATACTGCGATATAGATAATATAGAAGAATTAATGCAAAATAGTAAAAATCTTCATTATGGAGTTAGATTCTGGCTAAGAAACGCAAAAGTTACAAATAAATATGAATGTCAATACACAAAAGACACAGGAATATTTTTCCCTTCAAGAACTACAATAAGACAAATTGATTTTGTATTAGCTGATTTAAGTGATCCATCTAAAAAGATTCAAGCATTTATGGATGATTTTTATACAGCTCCAGATCTTATTAATCCTGATGGTTATGATGGTTGGTGTGATGCAGAACGTACTAAGATAGAGGATACAGTTTCATTAACTGGAGAATATTTACCTTTACAAAATAGATATACGCTTATTGATCATAAACCATATTTCTTTGATGGATATTTGGAGGATATTGTCAGGATAAGAACTTTTGAGAATCTTTCTTTAAGACAAAGAGAACACAGACCCGAAGGACGTTTACAAGTAGCATTAAGAATCTAAAAGTGAGCCCACCAATTGCAAAATTGCAACTAACCATTTTTCTGCAAATAAGGCTTGTCGTGCTTTTCATTTGGATAAATAATATCAAGGGCACGTATTATTCCCTTGCTATCAAAATCTCTTTTTTCAATGGCGCTTTGGATTAAGCTGGAGGGTTTTTCCAAGTATTCGCATATCTCCTCAAAATTAAAGTCCACATCCTGCAACTCATAAACTTCGCTTTCAATGCGTCTGGAAGGAACGTGAAAATACCTTGGTCTTTTGTAATCTACTTCATTCTCGACTTTCCTGAAATGATAAAGCAGGACATCTCTATTCTTCCCCCAAAAATATGCTAGATCTGCAACGGACATTTCAATCCAAAACATCCTCCTGGCTGCCTTCTCACCTTTTTCGTCGAGCCAAGGCTTTGAAAGAGTCTTCAATCCGAGCTCAGACAAAATATTACTGAAGGTTAGGACGCTAATATCTGAAGCAGAGGTTAGCATTCTCAAAGAATCTCGCCTGTTATTCACCTTGGCCTCAATATATTTCTCAAGCAGCTTATCTATTTCTAAGAAACGATTTCTGCTAAAGCGATGGCTCACAAACCTATTATTAAAAAAATAATCAAGTGTCAATTTCAAAGCCCTATCTCCATAAGCCCTAGAATACAGTGAATTCTCGAGTATGCTCAAGCATGAAACCTTCGTGGAAAGCTCAAGCTCTTTCATCTCCTTCTCAGTCCTTCTTACCTCTTCTCTCTTCTGCCTCCATTCATCATACTTACCTGTCCTCTTAAGAAAGAATTCAATTCCTTGTCTTGAGACCCCTATCTCGAATGCAATTCTGCCAAGTGAAAGCCCCCTCTGGATGGCAAGGGTTTCTATCTTCGACCGCTTTTGTGGAGTCAACACCTTAAATTTGTAAGCATTCTTCCTATGAGGTTTAGCTGTTTTCATATAGTAAACAAAAAGGTATAAAAGATAAAAGCTTTACCATGGAGCACATCAACCAACCATAAACTATTTTAAATTTAAAATAAGCTGAAATAATATGAAAACTATCCTTGAAAAAGTAATTCCGAGCAAAGAAGAATCAAAAGTGTTAAATGAGGCGGCAGATCATTTCATAAAAAAACTAAATGCAGAATTGAAAAATGCAAAAGCCATTCTAGGTGGTTCAGTAGCAAAAAACACTTTTCTAAAAGGAGACTATGATATTGACATCTTTATCCAGTTTGAAAAAGAAAAATACAAGAACAAAGATATCTCAACAGTACTGCACACAAAACTAAGGAAGGTTTTCAAAAGCACATCTAAGATTTCAGGACTGCACAAGCTTCATGGCTCTCGTGATTATTTTCAAATTAGGCAAGACCCGTTCACATTTGAGGTCATTCCAATTTTAAAAATAGCAAAAGCAGGAGAAGCTGAAAACATAACAGATATCTCTCCATTGCATACAGAGTGGGTAACACAGCATAATCATCTAGCAGATGAGATAAGGCTGACAAAAGCATTTTGCAAGGCAAACAAACTTTATGGAGCAGAATCATATATAAGGGGATTTTCAGGATACACGTTAGAGATTTTGACAATAGCGCATAAATCCTTTGAAAACTTGATGAAAGCAGCATCCCACTGGAAGCCAGGAACAAGGATAGATATAAAAAATCACGGAGTAAAAAAGTTAAACAAATCAAAAGTCTCTCCTCTAATTGTAATCGATCCAGTTCAACCAGACAGGAACGCAGCAGCCGCACTCTCAGAAAAAAAATTTAACGAATTTGTAAATTTAGCAAGAGAATTCATGCACAATCCATCCTCTGATTTCTTTGAATATACAAAATTTGATTTGGAAAAAATAAAATCTGCCTCGATATTAAGGATAAATCCTCTAGACGGAAAAGAAGACGTGGTAGGAGCAAAGCTAATTAAGTGCATGGAGTACGTCAACAAAAAGCTAAAGGAAGAAGGTTATGAAGTCACAGAGCACGACTGGAACTGGGACAGCAAAGAGGCTTATTTCTGGTACTTTGTGAAAAATAAATCTCTTTCATTGGAAAAAAAGCATTACGGTCCGCCGATAAAAGAAAAAAAGCATTCAGAAGAGTTCATGAAAAAATATTCTCATTATCATATCAAGGACGATGGTGCAAGAATATATGTAGAGTTAAAAAGAAAGCATACAAACATCAATGAATTTTTAAAAAATTTAGTCGAGAAAGACAGCTACATCAGAGAAAAAGTAAAAGAAATAAAAGTTCTGTAAAAATATGACTAAAAAAGAAATTTCTCTTGGAGTTGCGCATAAAGTGCCAGCTGACCTGCGAGAGGCTCTAACTTTATCTTCAGCAATACAAGATGCATGGAATACCCTTACGCCGCTTGCACGCAATGAGTGGATATGCTGGATTACCCACGTAAAGAAGCCAGAAACAAGAAAACACCATATCAAGCGGACATGTGCTGAGCTTGTCAAAGGGAAACGCCGACCTTGTTGTTGGCCCGGTTGTCCTCATCGCAGACCAAAAGCGAACATCTAGGACAATAGTCAATGGGTACACTCACATTAAAATAGTATCGTCGCATATTACGGTCCATTTCTTTTCTGTGTTATCCCGAAATTATTTCATAAGGCTGGCAGTTTTATAAAGAAGAATAAATACGTTTTAACAATGAAACTCCCTGAAGACATTGAAATTGTAGACCTCTGCTTGTATCTGAAAAAAGAAAAAATTCTTGTAATCGGAGATATGCACATTGGCCTTGAAGAGAGCCTGCAGAAACAGGGGTTTTTTATTCCTAGATTTGATATTGAAGAGGTTATCAAAAAGTTAAAGAATATTTTTTCTAAATTAGAAATAAAAAAGACAATTTTGATTGGAGATATAAAGCATGAATTCGGGACAATTTCAGACCAGGAATGGCGAGATACACTAAAAGTACTTGATTTTTTATTGGAAAAAGGAGAAGTGATTTTAGTAAAAGGAAATCATGATACTATCCTCGGACCTATTTCTAAAAAAAGAAACCTGGAGATTGTGGAAAAATATAGAGTAAATGAGGTTTTATTTGTGCATGGAGATAAGATAATTGATGATGATGCGGAAATAATTGTAATTGGACATGAGCATCCTGCTGTTAGCTTTAAATCTCGGCCTGAGGAAAAATTCAAATGCTTTCTAATTGGAAAATTTAAAAATAAAAAACTGATCGTAATGCCAAGCTTTAATTTCTTAACTGAGGGGAGCGATGTCACAAAAGAAAAACCTTTAAGCCCGTATATAAAAAATATTAAGAACTTTAGACTGTATGTTGTTGAGGATAAGATTAGAAACTTTGGGTTTGTGAAAGATTTGGATTAAGAAACAACAGGCAATGGGATTGGGATTTTTTTAACCGTATTAAGAAATTCTAATTTAATAAAGATTATCTGGCATTGAGGATTCTTTTTATCGACAGTAAAATCAGCGTATTTTAAGATTTTCAAAGAACTTTTATTAATATCTACATTGGCAAAAAATTCAGAAGCATGTTCTATTTCTACACCAACAATTTCATCCTTGCTTCCAAAATCCAGAGTAAAGTCCCCAATTTCTACACTACCTTTGGTTTGGCACCTACTCATATGAATATGCAGAATATCTGAATACTCACTATAATCAAAACTAAATTTTTCCATTTTATCTTCTTCTTATCCTCCTAATTAATCTTACCTTTTTATATAACTTTCTATCCAATATTTTTACTGTTCTGATTGTCGCCTCCTTATGTTTAAATAAGTCTATAATAACCTTTAATTGTCTTTTATTGCTTAGTTTAAAATAGAGTTTGTAGACACCAGTCCTATCCATTATTACATTTGTGAGTTTATTACTCTCATATAATAAAATTCTTACGATATCATCTTTAGTTATGTTATTTTCTCGGCATCTTAATTCCACATGGGGGTCATCAAAATTGAGATTTTCTTCGCTAAAACTTTCAAGAATTCTTTTCATATCACTGACATCCATACAAACCAAAAATCTTTCCAATTATTTAATTGTTATCAATAAATTTTAAATAGATAGATTCAATGCTTTATTTAGAATGAAAAGAGATGATACCTGGCTGAGGGAAAAATTAGAAAAAATTTGGGAATTGCTGTTTCCAGAGGTTGTAAGAGAAAACAATGTTCATGTGAAATTTAAGGGAAAGAGCAAAAGCAGGGTTGGGTGCATAAAAAGAAAAGGAAAAGATTCTCTTATAGAGATTAATTCTTTATTCAAAAATGAGATTATTCCTGAGCATGTGATAGATGTAACCTTAGCTCATGAATTAGTCCATTATATGCACGGCTTTAATTCTCCTCTTCCAAGAAAATACAAGCATCCACATAAAGGAGGCATTGTCGATAAAGAGCTGATAAAAAGAGGGTTTGGACATTCGTTGAAATTAGAAAAAATCTGGGCGAAGAAAGACTGGGAGAAAGTGTTTAAGATAATTAGAGGATAGAAAAGATTATGAATGAAGATTTAAATATTAATTCCTTCTAGGTTTTATAGGTATCCTGGTAAATTTTTTACAGTCCATGCAATAGATAGTTACGCGATGCTTGTGGATTCTTACTCTTGAATTTACTCCAGGTTTTAAATAATGATTGCAGTGCTTGCAGAATTTTCTTTTTAGTTTTTTTGACATGCGCACGTTCATTTTCATCCCGATTTTTCTTGCAAGCTCCACGTACCGGTCTGCTAATTTCTTGTTAGTGGAGAATGCCTTATCCGCTTCTGAAAATAATTTTCTGATCCTATGTTTTGCTATGGCTATAGACATAAACTCATTACAAAGAATAGACTATTTAAAACTTGTTTTGTGATTGGTAAATATTTATAAACAGAGCAAATTTTCAAATGGATTAGATATCAAGTCAAATTGGCGATGCTGATTGTCCCGGGACGAGAGGTGCGAGGTGATATGTTTTGAATGAAAGTATCTTCATTAATGATTCTCGATCTGAATCAAGATTATAAATTAATTGAAGGTCTCTCTGAGAGAGAGTTAAATAATCCTGAAGGATCTGGTATTGATTTAAGAGTAGGACAGGTTCATAGAATTATCGGAGATAGTTTTTTAGGAGCAGACGATACAGGCGGGAAGCGATATTCGCCCAAAACAGAGTTAATTGGTGATTTTGAAAAAGATGGAAATAGGATTATTGTACTAAAGCCAGGAGAATATGTCCTTGTTACAACTATTGAAATTATAAACTCTCCTAATGTAAAAATAAAGTATGACCCTTTGTTACCGGAAGGATATTTGATACCTAAGGTTTGGCCAAGAAGTTCTTTGCAAAGAGGCGGAATTAGTTTTCATGCAACCAAAACAGATCCAGGATACAAAGGAAATTTGACATTTGGAATAAAAAACCAAGGAGATTGTAACTTTATTTTTGAGCTTGGCGCTAGAATGTTCAATATAGAGTTTGAGGTCGTGATCGGGGAGATTAAAAGAACTTATTCTGGTCAACATCAAGGAGGCAGAACTTCAAGTATGGGCCGTGAAGAAATTCAGAATTAAAAAAATTAAATTCTCATTTATATACTGCGGGATATGAATCTATATAAATAAGTTTTGTTTTTTGAAATCAACATGTTGTTGTTGATGACTTGATGATACACAATATATTGTATAAATATGAAATGCCCTTACTGCAGTCATAATGAGACAAAAGTTGTTGATAAGCGCGAGACAGGGGAGTTTGACATTACAAGAAGAAGGCGTGAATGCTTGAAGTGTGAGAAAAGATTCACAACATACGAGCGGATTGAGAGGGTTGACCTGAGCGTTATCAAAAAAGATGGAAGAAAAGAGCCTCTTGATAAGGAGAAAATCAGAAGGGGAATATTAAGGGCGTGCGAGAAAAGGCCTGTAACGCTTGAGCAGATTGACAAGATTGTTGATATGATTGAAAGCGATTTGAGAAAATTGAAATCAACTGAAATAAAAACTGAAAAAATAGGTGAGAAGGTGATAAGCGCATTAAAAAAACTTGACAAGGTTGCTTATATTCGATTTGCTTCTGTCTACAGGAGCTTTGATGATGTAAAAGACTTTGAAAAAGAGATAAAGGAAATAAAAAAATAGGGGTGATTAAAAATGGATAGACTAGAGGTTATAGCTTCTGGAGGAATAAGAAGAGAGGGCAAGGAAAAAGAGCTTCCTAGTTATGTTAATTCTGGAAAATTGGTGGAAAGTCTTGGACATAACCAAATATACGCTTTAGAAAAAAAGTATTTGGTAAGAGATGAAGTTGGGGAGATAATTGAAACCCCTGCTGGAGCCATTTATAGAATGGCCAAAACAATGGCAAATGTCGAGCTTCAATATGGAAGGTCTCAAGAAGATGTTGATAAATTTACAGAAGAATTTTATCATATGATTGCAGACAGTGAGTTTTCTCCAGCAGGCAGGATCTGGACAAATGCTGGAACAGATATTAAAGGTCTATTTAACTGTTATGTACTGCCTGTCCCAGACGACTTACCAGGAATATTCAGCTCGGTAAGAGATGCTGCAATTATACACAAAAATGGTGGAGGAACTGGCTACAATTTCTCAGAATTAAGACCAAGAGGGACTTATGTGCAAAAATCAAAAGGAATCGCATCGGGAGTTGTATCTTTCATAGGTCAGTTCGATAAAGAAACAGAAGTAATAAACTCAGGAAATAGAAGAGGAGCAAATATGGGAATCCTTAATGTTAATCATCCAGACATATTGGACTTTATCTATGCAAAAGCCGAAAGAGGAGAGATAACTAATTTCAATGTTTCCGTTGGGATATTTGACGTGTTCATGAGAGCTGTTGAAAGCGGAGAATTTTACAACTTGGAATTTCCAAAAGGAGAGAGTTTTCATTATAGTAAATTAGAGCAAATCGTGAAGAATATTGAGCAGAATAAGGTAGGTGGGGCAGAAGTCGGTAAAAAACCTAAACCTGCATCTTTAAGATTAGACACCGAAGGGGGAAAAGTGATTCCTGGAAAAACCAAAGTGTTAGATTCTTATTCTGGAAGCGTTGCAGGAAGAATATCAGAAGAGGGAACAGTTCAGTTATACGCGCCTTATGTCATGGACACCATAGCTAATCTTGCTTGGAAAACGGCTGATCCTGGAATGATCTTCCTTAATGCGATAAATAGGCATAACCCTTTGCCAAATGAAGGGGATATTACTACCACAAACCCATGTGGAGAACAACCATTACATTGGTACGATGCATGCAACTTGGGAAGTATAATCTTGTCCATGATGGTAAGGATTAATGAAATTGGAAAAAAAGTAGTTGATTATGGTAGGTTGGGGCGAGTGACAACTACAGCAACAAGGTTTATGGACAATGTTAATGATGCAAATAAAGGACCAATACCAGAAGTGGAAAAAACAGTTCTCAGTCATAGGAGAATAGGTATGGGGGTTATGGGATGGGCAGACATGTTGGCAGAATTAAGGATTCCTTACGATTCTGAAGAAGCTTATGAACTAGGTGAAAAAGTAATGACTTTCATAACAGACACTGCCAAAAAAGCTTCTGTCGAACTAGCCAGAGAAAAAGGGGTATTTCCTGCATTTGAAGGGAGTATTTACGACGATGGAAATCCTGAGAACAGAGTTAGGAATGTTGAAAGGACTACTATCGCCCCTACTGGGACTATCTCTATGGTTTATGATGTAGCATCAGGCATAGAACCGTTCTTCGCTATAACCTGGAGAAAAAATATACGGGGCGGGGATTCTCTTCTTTATACAATTCCTGCATTTATAAGACAGGCTAAAGAGATGGGAGTTGACATGGAAACAATTGCCACTTTGATCGAAAAAAATCATGGGAATATTCAAGGAATTGAAGACATACCAGATGGACTGAAAAGAGTCTTTAAAACCTCTCACGATATTAGTTACGAATCGCATATAAGAATGCAAGCAGCTTTTCAAAGAGGGACAGATAATGCAGTAAGTAAAACAATAAATATGAAGAATGATGTGACAGTTGACGACGTTAAAAATGCTTACCTCTTGGCATGGAAAAATGATCTCAAGGGTATAACTGTTTATCGAGATGGATCGAAAACAGTTCAGGTATTAGAAACGGGTCATGGAAAAGCGGAAGAAAAACCAATTAGTGGCACAATACAAAATCCCCTAAAGCTTCCGCCGATGATGCCTGCTTTAAGGATCAGACAGCAAACACCTTTTGGAAATATGCACGTTGAAGTTGTTGTAGATCCAAAAAGAGATTATGCTCCTGTAGAAACATTTGCAACCATTGGAAGTGCTGGTGAGCAGGAAGTTGCTACATTAGAAGGACTTGGAAGATTAACTTCCATGTGGCTTAAAAGCGGGGGAAGCCTTGAGAGGATAATTGACCAGTTAGAGGGAATCGGCTCCGGGGTTTCTACAGCTACAAGCGGCGGGAGAATACAGTCATTGGAGATGGGTTTTGCAAAAGCTTTAACAAAATATGAAATTGCAAGAAGGGGGGACAATATTGCGGACTTTTTAACCGGAAATGTAGACTACGTCCAATTTGATCAGGAAGTTTCCGAGATATTAAGGAGGCATTCCGATGTGAAGGGTGGATGGAAAAAATATGACCCCAACACACCTTTGACAAAAGATGGAGAAGATGAAGGAGAGTCACTTAAACCTTCTTCAAAAAACAGCTCTAGTTATGGGGTGAAATGCCCTGAATGCGATAAAGGGAGACTGGTATTTGAAGAGGGATGCAAAAAATGTCATTCCTGCGGACATTCAGAATGTTAGTCTTTAACTGAAAACAGTTATATACTTCACGGCATAAGAATGCTTTTATAATTCTTTTATTTTTTTATTCTTGATGATTATTGGGATTACAGGAACTACCGGGGCGGGAAAAGGGACCGTTGTTGAATTTTTGAAACAGAAAGGATTTGTTCATTTCTCAGTCAGAGATTTCTTAGCAAAAGAATTAGAAAAAATAAATCTGCCAACTAACAGGGAAAATCTACTTTTCATGGCAAACAAACTGAGGGAAGAAAACTCTCCAAGTTACATAGCAGAGAGGTTATATGAAAAAGCAAAAAATGAAAATAAAGACAGTGTAATTGAAAGCCTGAGATCTGTTGGAGAGGTTGAACTCTTAAAGAACAAAGGAACTTTTTATTTAATTGCAATTGACGCAGACATTGAAAAGAGATATGAAAGAATCAAGCTAAGAAAAAGTTTGACAGATGATGTAACCTTTGAAAAATTTGTGGACGATGAAAAATCAGAAACAACTTCAGATAATCCAGCTAAATCAAACTTATTAAAATGCATTGAACTAGCAGATTTCAAAATCGAAAATAACTACGATATGAGTTATCTTAAAAATGAAGTAGATAAAATATATGCCGAAATAAAAAAAAGAAGTCCTCGACCTGGCTGGGACGAGTATTTTATGGAAATCTCGAAAACAGTAGCGTTAAGGGCAACTTGCAATAGGGGGAGAAGTGGCTGCGTAATTGCTAAAGATAAAAGGATTTTAGTTACTGGGTATGTTGGAAGCCCGATAGGAATCCCTCACTGTGATGAAGTTGGTCATCAGATGAAAACGACAGTTCATGAAGATGGAACAAGAACTCAACATTGTGTAAGAACGACTCATGCAGAACAAAATGCCATTTGTCAGGCAGCAAAACTTGGGGTTTCTATAGAAGGAGCAACGGTTTATTGCAAAATGACGCCATGCTCGACATGTGCGAAACTAATTATCAATTCCGGAATTAAACGGGTAGTAGCTGAAAAAAAGTATCATGCCGGAAAGGAATCTGAGGAGTTATTCAAGAGAGCTGGAATAAAGTTAGAAATATTAGACGAAAAAGTTGAGCTTTACAGTTATCAATGAATTAATTCTGACTGAAAACTTTATAAATCTTAGTTTGAAATGAAGTAAGATGGCAAAGTACAAAGTTCACGTTACGGATGAATGTATTGGTTGCAATGCCTGTGTTGCTGCATGCGAAGAAAACTTCTACATGAATGACGACAACACAAAAGCTAAAGTTAAGAAGGAAGTTATCGACGACAAAGAGCTGGCTAAGAATGAAGAAGCTAAAGATATATGCCCTGTCGAAGCAATTAAGATTGAAAAGAAAAATTAAGCTTGTTCTAAAATCCACTCATCATATATAGGTTTCAAGGTTTTCATGATGTCAGCAGTAACTTGATCTTGGCCATTGTTTCCATCAATTAACTCTACTTTTCCAAATAAAGACAAATCTTGCTGTGCCATTCCTGTCAGAGTTCTATAATTTAAATATACTCTGTTTCTAAATTCTTCAAGTCTTTCAAATTTATCTCTTGTTACTCCATCATTTTTGCTTCTTCTGGTTGCTGTTTCTGGAGTTATATCAAGAACATAGGTTATGTCAGGAATTAGGATAAATTTCTCATCGTGCAATTTGAATAACTCTTCAAGTGAAATGCCTTGAGCCCACTGATAAGCGCAAGTTGACATCTTGTAACGATTCTCAATTACAATTTTTCCTCTTTCTAATGCAGGAGCTATATCCATCCTCGTATGAAAATCCCTATCATCGATGTATAAAGAGGTCATTTCAACAGCTTTAGAATATGGGTCTAGGTCTGCAGCTAAGTTTTCTTTAATCTTCTTAGCTCTTCCAGTTGGTTCGTGTTCGGTTAATATTGCATTGTCTTCAGAAAAATCAACAAATAGATTATGCAATCTTTTAGTCTGCTCTCCTTTCCCAGAATAATCTCCTCCTTCCAGAACAACGAATAAACCATTAAACATTTTTATGCTGCCATTTGAGAATTTGTTTTCCACTTGTGCGGATCATAACCTTGGATTTGAAGCACTTCTCCTATGGGCATCTCAATTGCTTGAAGTAGGGGGATATCTTCCAGTTCCAGCCTCGACAAATCTCTTGGCTTTTTTGCTAGCTGAGCTAGAACATCAGGAATATGATCTTTTCCAAAATCTAATTCATTTTCTTCCGGGACTTTATTTAGATACC
>CAYIWL010000014.1:0-18926 GCA_964367085.1 Candidatus Woesearchaeota archaeon | reverse complement strand
TCAGAAAGTATTTTGAAGGAAAAGGAAGAAATCCTACGGATGTTGAATTAGAATCTATAGCTCAGACTTGGAGTGAGCATTGCAAGCATACTATTTTTGCAGACCCAATGGATGAATTTGAATCCGGATTATTTAGACAGTTTATCAGAAAAGCAACTGAAGTTGTAAGGAAGGCTAAGGGTGATCAGGATTTCTGTGCTTCAGTATTTACAGATAATGCCGGAGCCATAGAATTTGATGAAAATTATCTCATTTGCGACAAGGTTGAAACACATAATTCTCCTTCTGCACTTGATCCATTTGGAGGAGCGATAACTGGGATTGTTGGGGTTAACCGAGACCCAATAGGTTTTGGATTGGGAGCTAAACCAATAGTTAATAGATATGGATTTTGTTTTGCTGATCCTGAAGATGAGAGACCATTATACAAAGGGGAAAATAAAACTCAGAAGATGCTTTCTTCGAGTAGGATAATGGATGGAGTTATAGTAGGAGTAAACTCTGGAGGAAATCAATCAGGGATTCCAACGACACAAGGTTTTGTTTATTTTGATGAAAGATTTAAGGGAAAGCCACTAGTCTTTGTCGGTACTGTTGGTTTGATTCCTAAAGAAAATGATAAAAGGAGATTATATGAAAAAGAGGCTCAGCCCAGGAATTATGTTGTTATGGTTGGGGGGAAAGTCGGAAAAGATGGAATACATGGGGCAACGTTCTCTTCTGAGGCCATAGACTCCGGAAGTCCTGCCACTGCTGTACAAATCGGAGATCCTATTACTCAAAAAAAGCTGAGTGATGCAATAGTAAAGGAAGCAAGAGATTTAGGATTATATACCAGCATTACTGATAATGGTGCGGGGGGTCTTTCCTGCTCTGTTGCGGAGATGGCTAAAGAATGTGGTGGATGCTATGTTGATTTAAATAAAGTTCCTTTAAAATATCCTGGACTGCAGCCTTGGGAAATATGGGTTTCAGAGTCTCAAGAAAGAATGACTTTATCTGTTCCGAAGGATAGATGGCAGGAGTTTTCGAGCTTGATGGAAAGGAGAGGCGTTGAAGCTACAGTTATCGGAGAGTTTACGAATTCTGGGAGATGCGTTGTTAGTTACGACGGCAAAAATGTAATGAATGTTGAGATGGATTTCTTGCACAACGGGCTTCCCCAAAGACCAATTAAAACGACCTTTACAAGAGGGATTCATGAAGAGCCGTATCTTCCTCAATTGGAAGATTTGACTGAAACACTGCATTCAATGCTGGGAAGAAAAAATGTTGCTAGTTTTGAATTTATCTCTCAGCAATATGATCATGAGGTTCAAGGAGGTTCTGTCCTTAAACCCCTGCAAGGGAAAGGAAGAGTTAATGCAGATGCAACAATTGTAAGACCTGTTTTAGGTTCTAATAAAGGCGTTGTAGTTTCTCATGGAGTAAATCCTAGTTATAGTGATATTGATACTTATCATATGGCCACAGCTGCAATTGATACTGCTGTTAGAAATGCTGTTTCTGTAGGGGCTGATCCAAACAAAATTGCTTTGTTAGATAATTTTTGCTGGTGCAGTTCCAATGAGCCGGAAAGATTAGGACAATTGAAAAGAGCAGCTCAAGCTTGTTATGATATTGCTGTCGCATATGGAACGCCTTTTATTTCTGGGAAAGACAGTATGTTTAATGATTTTAAAGGTTATGATGAAGACGGAAATCCTGTAAAAATATCTGTCCCTCCAACCTTATTAATTTCTTCTATAGCGGTTATGGATGATATCAGAAATGCAGTATCCTTAGATGCTAAACTTCCAAGAGATTTAGTATATGTTTTAGGAACAACTCATGAAGAACTTGGCGGATCTGAATATTTTGCAATGATTGGAGAAAAATTAAGAGGAGAACCTTTTATTGGAAATAGCGTCCCCAATGTAAGTGCTGAAATAAATAGGGGTCTATATGAAAGAGTTCATCAAGCAGTAAGACAGGGACTTGTTGCTTCTGCTCAAAGTGTTCATAGAGGAGGATTAGGAATTGCACTTGCTAAAACAGCAATGGGTGGAAGATTAGGAATGGAAGTTTCTTTAGGAAGATTAAACTCTTCCGAAGCGAGAAATGATTTCAGTTTGTACTCAGAAAGTCAGGGAAGATTAGTTGTTACTGTAAATCCAAGTTATGCATCTGAATTTGAAAAAACAATGCGCGGAAGTAATTTCTCAAGAATTGGAGTTGTGAGAAAAGATAATAAATTTATTGTTGAAGGCAGAAATGGAAACGCAGTTGTGGAAACTACTGCTGATAGGATGTTAGAATCATATAAATCAACTTTTTCAGGATATTAAGATGGCAAAACCAAATGCATTAGTATTGACAGGATATGGAATTAATTGCGATGAAGAAACAAAATTTGCGTTTGAAAGAGCCGGAGCTAGAGGAGAATTAGTACATATCAACGATTTAATTGATGGACGTAGAAGATTAAATGATTACCAAATTCTTGCTTTTCCTGGAGGATTTTCTTATGGTGATGATACTGGTGCTGGAAATGCTTTAGCAAATAGAATTAGAAATCATCTTTGGGATGAAGTTAAAGCTTTTGTAGAATCTGGCAGATTAGCAATTGGAATATGCAACGGATTTCAAGTGATGGCTAATCTGGGGTTGCTTCCTGCTATTGATGGAGACTATGGCAGAAGGCGGGTTGCATTATTGCATAATGATTCTGCAAGATATTTAGATAGATGGGTTGATTTAAAATTTGGAGATCATAGTATCTGGACAAGAGGTTTAGCAAGAGCAAGTTTTCCAATAGCACATGGTGAAGGAAATTTTTATACAGATGCTAGAACACTAGAAGTTATCAAAGAAAAAAAATTAGTTGCAGCAAGATATGTTAATGGAGAGATTTGCCGAGCTGAATCTTTGCCTTCAAATCCAAATGGCTCACTGGATAATATTGCGGCTATATCTGATGAATCTGGAAGACTAGTTGGAATGATGCCACACCCAGAAAGAGCAATAGAATTTACACAATTACCTCACTGGACATTATTAAAAGAACAATATAGAAGAGAAGGAAGAGAAATCCCAAATGAATCTTTTGGTATACAAATTTTTAAAAACGGAGTGGGGTACTTTAATTAAAAATGAAGAAAGTAATGATTTTAGGTTCTGGGGGAAGAGAGCATGGTTTAGGCTGGAGGATAGGACAGGATGAAGAAATATCGGAAGTGATTTATGCTCCCGGGAATGCTGGCACAGAAGAAGAAAAGGGAAGAAATGTTTCTATTGATGGAACAAAAAAAGAAAACTTTCAGACATTGGTAGATTCAGTAAAATCTGAAGAGATAGATATGGTAGTTGTTGGTCCAGAAGCTCCACTCGTTGAGGGTGTTGTGGATTTTTTTTATTCAAGGGGTTATAATAGAATATTCGGTACAACTAGTAAGGCATCGGCATTAGAAGCAGATAAATTTTTTTCTTTTGATATAATGAATGAACTTGGATTGCCTCAGGCGGATTCTGTTAAGTGTTATTCAATTGCTGAAGCTATAAGAGCAATTAAGGAAAGAACAAATAAAGATGGGATTGTAATTAAACCTAGAGGTCTTACTGCAGGAAAAGGAGTTACTGTTTGTGATTCAAGAGAGCATGCACTAAATGAAATAGAGGGTAATGTAAGAATGTATGGTCGGGAAGTATTAATCGCTGAAAGATTATTTGGAGAAGAATTTTCTGTATTTGGTATTTCAGATGGAAATAGAGTTTTACCATTAGAAATATCTTTACAAGACCATAAACGCTTGCTTGATGGAGATAAAGGAGTGAACACTGGCGGTATGGGTGCTTATGGTCCTGCACCAGTTGCTCCTGTTGATAGTGTAAGAATGGTCGCAGATGATATGATGACTCCTATTGTTCAACGAATGAAAGAGCGAGGAATGGAATATAGAGGATTTATTTATGGTGGGCTTATAATGACTGAAGATGGACCTAAAATTATTGAATTTAATATAAGATTTGGTGACCCTGAATGTCAACCTGCAATGATGATGTTGAGAAGTAATCTTTATGAAATTCTTTCTTTAAGTTTGGAAGGAAGACTAGATCAAATTAATGTTGAGTTTAATCCGGGAGCAGCATGTTGCGTTGTTTTAGCTTCTCAAGGTTATCCTGAAAATCCTAAAAAGGGATTGATAATTGAGGATTTAGAAAGTACAAGTAAGATTGATGGACTTAAAGTGTTCCATGCCGGTACTAAAAGAGAGAATGGACAAATTTTAACTTCTGGTGGGAGAGTTCTGGGAGTTACAGGATATTCTCCTCTTGGAATTAGAGATGCACAAAAAATTGCTTATGATGGTGTTTCTAAAATAAGGATTCCTGGAGGTTTTCATTATAGGAGAGACATTGCTGAGAAAGCATTAAAACAAAATGGAAATTAAAGAATTATACAATCCTGAAAGCGGAAGAATGAGAGTTGCCGGTTTTATGTCTGGCTCTGGAAGCAATTTAAGAAAAATAATTGAGCATGAAAAAACTATGGAAGATGGAGAATATGGAAGGTCTTCCTATAAAGTTGTTGTTATTTTCACTGATAATTCTGCAAGTAATGCAGCAAGAATTGGAACTGAATATAATATCCCCTTTGTTATTAAAAATATAAATGCTTTTTACAAAGAAAGAAGAAAACCAAGAAGAGATTTAAAAGTAAGAGAAGAATTTGATGAAGGTACTGTAGAAGAATTAAGGTCTTTTGGTGTTGATGTTGCAGCTTATGCTGGCTATATGAGTATTGCTACTGCTCCTCTAATTAATGCTTTTCTTGGCGTGAATGTTCATCCTGCTGATTTGGCTGTTATCAATGGAAGTAAAAGAAAATATACCGGGGATCATGCTGTAAGGGATGCAATTTTAGCTGGAGAAAGACAATTAAGATCTACTACTCACATCATTGAAGAAAGAGTTGATTATGGAAGGATGCTTATGGTGTCTCAAGCAGTACAGGTAATTCTCCCTTCTGGTTTTGATTCGGAAGATAAAGCGCAAGTTAAAGCTGTATCTGATGAACATCAAGATAGATTAAAAGAAGCTGGCGATTGGGTAATATTTCCAAAGACTTTAGAGTATATAGCAGACGGTAGATATTCACAAGATGAACAAGGTAATTTATATTTTGATGATGAAAGAATTCCTAATGGAGTGAGATTGGAGGCTTAAAAAATGGCACAAACTACATATGCAGATGCCGGAGTAAATATTAAATTGGGCGATGATGCTTCTCAAGTTCTTTATGAAGCTGCTAAATTAACATGGAAAAATAGAAAAGGAAAATTAGGAGAAATAATAGTTCCATTTGATGATTTCTTCGGAGTTAGAGCAATTGATGTTTCAGGACTTCCTCCAGGAACTTTGATGAATATTAATTTCGATGGGGTTGGAACAAAGATGGAATTAGCTGAAAGAGCTAATGATCATAGAACGATTGCTTATGATTTATTTGCTATGGTTTGCGATGATGCTGTTGTCAGAGGCGCAGAACCTGTTTTAGTTGGATCAATATTAGATGTAAACTCTTTAGGAAAAGAAGGTGAAACACATATAGAAAAAGTAAAACAATTAGCTGAGGGTTATATTAATGCTGCGAGAAATGCAAATGTTGCTATTGTAAATGGAGAAATTGCTGAATTAGGAGATAGGGTTAATGGATTTGGTCCATTTAATTATAATTGGGGAGCAGGTGTTGTGTGGTTTGCAAATAAAGGTAGGATGTTTACAGGAAGAGAAATTAGAGAAGGAGATTCTTTAGTTGGTTTGAAAGAAGAAGGTTTTAGGTCTAATGGATTATCTCTCGTTAGAAAGATTATGAAAAATGTTTATGGAGATGAATGGCATATTTTAGATAGGAGAGGAAACTATAGTAGGAATAGAGTATCGGCAAAGGAAATTCTTACTCCATCAAGAATATATACTGGAGCTGTAGTAGATATGTTTGGAGGATATCAGGGAGAGCCAAAAGCAGAGGTTCATGGTGTTGCACACATAACTGGAGGAGGAATTCCTGGAAAACTTGGAAGAGCATTAAAGCCAAGCGGATTAGGAGCAGTAGTAGATGATCTTTATGAATCTCCAAGAATTATGAGAATATGTCAAGAGTTGGGGAAAGTAGCTGATGAGGAAGCATATAAGACTTGGAACATGGGGCAAGGCATGATTATTGTAACCCCCGAACCGGATAAGGTTATTAAAGTTGCCAGGGATCATGGAATTGAGAGTAAAGTCATTGGTGAGATTAGCAGAAAACCAGGAATCAGAATTAAAAGCAATGGGTTTTACCTTAAAGGAAGGGAACTCCAATTTTAATTATCCGAAACTTTCTCCGCATCCGCAAGTTGTATTTGCATTTGGATTCTTAATCTTAAACCCTGCTCCCTGCAAAGTGTCTAAGTAGTCTATGTAGCTCCCTTTTAATTTTTCAAAGCTGTTTTTTTCAATGAAAACCTTCACACCCTTGTCTTCAAATTCCAAATCATCCTCTTTTTTATCCTCAACGATTTTCATCTCATACGTGTATCCACTGCATCCCCCACGCTCAACATATACTCTTAATCCGCCATTACCCTTGGATAGGGTTTTTATTTTTTCAGCAGCATTTCTGGTCAAATGAACCTCTTCATCAAAAACACTGTTTTCATTTTTAGAATCTTCAATAGCTTGATTTAACTTTATAACTGCCTCATCAACATCCTCATCACTCATTCCATGTCCCTTAAATCCCATTTCCAGAGTTTCAAAAGGAGAAACATGACAGCCAACACAATGAACACCCAAACTGGTTAATGTTTCAATTATTTCTGGATGCTCTTGTACTACATCTCCGATAGTAGAATCTTTTGTTATTTTTCCATTCAGTACCATTTTATCTTCTTCCATATATGCAACTTCAGAATTTTTAGCTGCAAATTCATTAGCAGAAACTTCTTCCTCGAATTCTTCAACTAAATCAGGATTCTCAAAATCTTTTCTCATTGCAAATAATTTTTTTAGCATTTTAACCTCCCATTCCAAGTGCTTCTTTTAATTCTTCACTTGGCTCCCACAACGGATTGAACACAACATTAACATTTATCTTCTCTTCTTTATAACCTTTTTCTTTTAAACCGGATTTTAATTCTGAAACTATCTGCGGGCCGTAAGGGCACATTGGAGACGTGAATGTCATTACAATATCTAAACTGGAATTTTCTTTAATGTCGTAGATTAATCCTAAACTCCAAATATCTACCCCTAATTCTGGATCTTGCACATTTTTTATTACGTCTATTATTCTTTTATCTGTTTCTCCTTCAATTTCATCTAGTGTTTTTTTTGGATATGGTTGGGTTATCCCTATTTTTTTCTCTTCTTCTATTCTGCTCTCTTTCCAGATGTTCTTGTCTTTAATCCCTGCTAATTCTTCTTCTATAATATCTGGGTTTTCATAATCTTTTTTCTCGAACATATTATGCAGCCTCCATTAATATAGATTAATCCTTAGATAATCCTTATATAGTTTACGATAGTTTACTTTCTATCAAAACCAAAACATGATTTAATAATTCTTCTCCTTTAATCTTGTCAACATGTTTATCCTTTAATCTAATTACTTTCCATCCAATGTCCATAATATCTTTATCTCTGATTTTGTCTTTCTTTTCATCGTGCCAATATTCACAATCATACTCAACATCCAAATTTAAAGAAGGTATTCCAACATCTGCAAAGTAAACTCTTTTTTCGGTAACAATTGGGTGATTTAATCTAGCATCAGAAAATTTTTGTTTGAGAGATTCATATATTTCAATTTGCTTTTTTGATATATATCCGCCCCGCCTATTCTTTTGTTTTTTATAGTTTTCAGCAATTATGTACTGAGCATGTTTTTCTGGATTTTCCTTAAAAAATTTCTTTTTAATCTTAGATAACTCTCTTTTTCTTTTCTCTGAGAGTTTTTTCCCAAAGTTAGCATTATTTTCCCCTTTATTTTTTTCTGATATCCTTCTTTTAGTTTCTTCAGTATGCTTTTTTCCATATAAGGGATTATTCTTTCCTTTAGCCAACCCTCTTTCTATTCTTATCTTGCTAATTCTTCTCTTGGTTTCTTTTTTGTGCTTTTTTCCGAAGAAAGGATTTCCTTCTCCTTTCAAGGAAATTTTCAATTTATCACTTATTATCTTTCTAACCTTCTTTGTATGTGTTTTTCCAAACATAGGATTTCCTTTTCCTTTAAATCTACCACTTTCCTCATGTATCTTCCTTATCTTCTCTCGGGTTTCTTTGGAAGGTTTTACACCATATCTAGGATTCCCCTTTCCAATTATATTCTTTGAATGGTGAGGATTAATCTGTCCTTTTCTTAAATTAAATTTCTCAGAATATTCTTTACAACTCATTCCATGATATTTCTGCATATGCGATTCTGTTATCATCCCAAACTTCATATTGCAAATTAAGCATTTCACTTTATACATAATAGTTATGTAATAAGCATAAGTATATAAATGTTATTATTCTAAAGAATATAGATTCATTACATAATCTCATCTTATAACAATCTTTAAATACCATGCATATTACTTATGTTATGCACAGGGGGATTTATCATGGTAGAACCTTTACCTAGATGGATAATGAAGAGATACTCTACACTTTGGAATAAGTTTAGAGATAAAGAATTTACTCATAAACAAGCTACAGAAGCTCTTAAAGAGAAGGATGAGAGGGTTGTAAGCTTATGTATTTCAGATCTGAAAAAATACGGGTGGTTAGAAGCAAGACTTCATCCAGAAGATTCTAGGATAAGATTATACAACTTAAAAGGGCCTGAAGAAGCTGTGAAGGAGATGAAAAATGAGTGAAGATTTAACTTTCATAACTAATGAAGAAGGCAATAAATTATCTGATAGATTTAATACGTTAATCAAAAATACTAAATTCTTTGACTGTCTCGTTGGTTATTTCTATAAGAGCGGTTTTCATCAAATCTATAAATCATTGGAGGGAGTAGATAAAATAAGAATTCTTATTGGAATAAGCACAAATAAACAGACTTACGAACTAATCAAACAATCAAGATTAGCCTCAACTAAAGAAATTAAAGATGCTTATGAAAAGAAAGTTGTTGAAGAAACTGAAAATGCTGAAGACACGATTGAAACAGAACAAGGAATAAGAAAATTTATTGAATGGATTAAGTCTGGAAAATTAGAGATTCGCGCTTATCCGGATGAAAGAATTCACGCCAAACTTTATATTATGACTTTTAAGGAAGGCTCTATCGATAAAGGAAGGATCGTTACTGGTTCTAGCAATCTTACAAAATCTGGATTAAATGAAAATTTGGAATTTAATATAGAATTAAAAAATAGATCTGATTATGAATTTGCTCTAAAAAAATTTAATGAGTTATGGAAAAATTCAATTGATGTCTCTGAAAAATATGTAGAAACAATAAAACAAAGAACATGGCTTAATGACGAAATCCAACCTTATGACTTGTATTTAAAATTCCTTTATGAATATTTAAAAGAGAAGATAAATATTGATCAAGAAGAATTATCTAGAACTTTTTTTCCTGAAAATTTTCTGGATTTGGAGTATCAGAAAGATGCTGTTAGAGATGCTAAGATAAAACTTGAAGAATATGGTGGTGTTTTTATCTCTGATGTTGTAGGATTAGGAAAAACATTTATTTCAGCTTTACTGACTCAGCAATTAGATGGAAGAACTCTTGTTATTGCTCCACCTACTTTATTGGATAAAAATAATCCTGGTTCTTGGCCAAATGTTTTTGATGAATTTGGAGTAAGACAAAGAGAATTTGAATCATTAGGGAAGCTTGATGGTATTATTAAAAGAGGAACTGAAAAATATAAGAATATTATAATTGATGAGAGCCATAGATTTAGAACAGAATCTACTCAGATGTATGAAAAATTATTTAGAATTTGCAGAGGAAAAAGAGTTATTTTGGTTTCTGCAACCCCCTTAAATAATACGCCAATGGATATTTTGGGGCAAATAAAATTATTCCAGAATGCTCATAAATCTACTTTGCCTAATCCTAAGGTTAGAGATTTAGAGAAATACTTCAAAAACTTACAAAATAGATTAAAAATATTAGATAGACAAAAGGATAAAGATGAATATTTGAAGATTATTCAAGAAAATGCAAGAGATATTCGTGAAAATGTTTTGCAATATTTAATGGTTAGAAGAACGAGAGGGAGCATTAGAAAATACTATGGGAAAGACCTTGAGAGACAGAAACTAAAATTTCCAGATGTTATTGATCCTCAACCAATTTTATACCATTTTGATGAAGAGTTAGATAAAATATTTAACAAGACTCTTGAATTAATTACCAAGAAATTAAAGTACTCCCGTTATATGCCTATGGGTTACTATACAGGAAAAACAGAATTATCTGGTTCTGTCAAAGTTATCATGAGCCAGCTTATGAAAATACTTACTTTAAAAAGGTTAGAGAGTAGCTTCTTTGCATTCAAAAAAACCATAGAGAGATTTATTTATTCTTATAAAAGATTCATTGAAGAATATGATAAAGGATATGTTTATGTTAGTAAGAAATATATAAACAGGGTTTTTGAGCTAGCAGAATCAGACGACGAAGAGCCTATACAAAAATTAATAGAAAGCGGGGATGTTACTAAATATCCTTCTAAAGAGTTTAGTTCTAATTTTATTAAAGATTTAAAAGACGATCTTAAAATATTAGAAGAGATAAATGATATGTGGAAGAAAATTAATAGAGATCCAAAATTAGACAAGTTTGTTGAGATTTTATCAAAAGATAAAATTCTAAAGGAGTATAAATTAATTGTATTCACAGAATCTAAAGAAACAGGTTCTTATTTAGAAAATAAATTAAAAGACAAGTATAAGGTTCTTGCATTTTCAAGCAAATCTTCTGAAGCAATAAGGGGGAAAGTTATTGATAATTTTGATCCAGCTATCAAAAATAAGCAGGATGATATTAGGATACTAATTTCTACAGATATTTTATCTGAAGGAGTTAATTTGAACAGGTCGAATGTTGTTATTAATTATGACCTTCCATGGAATCCTATTAAAATGATGCAGAGGGTTGGGCGTATTAATAGAGTAAGCAAAAATCCGCCATTTGATAAGATTTATACTTACAATTTCTTTCCAGCAGGACCAATTAATGAAAAAATTAGCTTAAAAGAAGCAGCAGAAGCAAAGATTAAAGCATTTATAGAGATGCTTGGAAATGATGCTAAATTATTAACAGATGAAGAGATAAAATCCCATGATTTCTTGTTTAAAAGATTAAATTCAAAAGAAACTATAAGCGGGGAAGATGGAGAAGAGGATGCTGAATTAAAATATTTGACACTTTTAAGGGAGATAAGAAATAATAATAAAGATTTGTTTGAAAAGATTAAAAGATTGCCTAAAAAAGCAAGAACCGCTAGAAAATATAAAGAAAATCAAACTTCAGTTCTTACTTTCTTTAGAAAAGGTAAATTAAGAAAAACATTTGTTACAAAAGGAAGCAATGTTGAGGAAGTTGATTTTGAAAATGCGGTAAAAATATTAGAAGTCAGTAAAAATGAGAAAAAGGAAAAATTAGATGCAGAATTCTATAAAGGTTTGGATAGAAATAAAAAAGAATTTGATGAAGTCTTTATTAAAGAATCAGAAGAGCCAACTACATCCAGAGGAAGAAGCAATGAAAATAAAATTATTAAAATAATTAAGGCAATCCATAAATCAAAAGAATTTACGGAGGAAGATGAAGAATATTTACAGGATGTTTTAGATTTATTAAAAGAAGGTGGAATTGACAAGTCAAGCATTAAAAGAATTCTAAAATCAATTGAGAAGGAAATAAATCCATTAAAAATTTTAGCGAAAATTAAATCTGGAATTCCTCAGGAATTGTTTAGAGGAACATTTGTTACTGGAGCCGATATTTCAGGACCAAGAGAAGTGATATTATCGGAGTACTTATTGAAAAATGGATAAGAAAAATGCAGTTAATCTACTAAATGAAACATTTAACAATGATTTTAATAATGGTAATTTCTTCAAATTTATAAAAGAATTATTTAATGAATTTTCTATCAGCCAGAGAGACGCTACAAAGTATATCTCTAAGGAATATTCGGAATACATAAACTCCTTCTTAAAAATAGGTGATTATAAAGATGATAATGGCAAAGAGATTGAAGTTCTGATTGTTAAACTAAATAAAACCTCATCTAGGGACAGAGCAAGGACTATGCAGAGAAATTTCATTGCTAATTGGCTTGGTAAAACAGAAAAAGATGCTGCATTGGTTGCATTTTATGGTGATGATCCAAAAGATTGGCGTTTTTCCTTTGTAAAGATGGAATATAATCTTATTAAGGATGAAAAGGGAAAAACAAAGATCTCTAAAGAGTTAACCCCTGCAAAAAGGTATTCTTTCTTAGTTGGTGTAAATGAGCCAAACCATACATGCAGAAGGCAGTTTTTAGAGTTAGTCATGCAGGATGAGATAAATCCTTCTGTTGAAGAGATAGAATCTGCTTTTAGCATAGACAATGTTACTAAAGAATTTTTCGACGAGTATAAAGAGCTATTCTTGGAGCTTGAAGAATCTTTGCAGAAAGTTGTTTTAAGAGATAAGCATGTCAAAGAAGAGTTTGAAGTCAAGGGAATATCTACTGTTGATTTTGCTAAAAAATTATTGGGACAGATTGTATTTATTTACTTTTTACAGAAGAAAGGCTGGCTTGGAGTAAAAAAAGGCGAAAAATGGGGAGATGGACCAAAAGATTTTATGAGATACCTGTTTGGTGGCGGAATTAGAGATTACAAGCCATTAGTTCCATATAAGAATTTCTTTAATGAGATACTTGAGCCATTATTCTATGAAGCTTTAGCAAATGACAGAAGTGCAGACGACCATTTCTACAGATTGTTTAACTGTAAGATTCCATTCCTGAATGGAGGATTATTTGAGCCGATAAATGATTACAAATGGGCGGAAACTGATATTGTCATAGATAATGCGATATTTGACAAGATTTTAACAACATTTGACAGGTTTAACTTCACAGTCAAGGAAGATGAGCCTTTAGAAAAAGAAGTTGCAGTAGATCCTGAAATGCTTGGAAAAGTTTTTGAGAACCTGCTTGAAGTCAAAGATAGGAAATCAAAAGGAGCTTTCTATACTCCAAGAGAGATTGTTCATTATATGTGCCAGCAGTCTTTGATTAATTATCTTGAGACGAATACTTCTATTCCTCGCAAGGATATTGGGAAGTTTATACAATTAGGAGATTTGGCTCTTGACATGATAATAAAAGAGCAGGAACAAGTTAAAAAATACGGGCGTTCGTATGATATCAAAGAAGAATACAGCTTGCCCAAATCAATCAAAGAAAATTATAAAGAGATTGACAAGTTGCTTAAAGAGATTAAGATAGTTGATCCTGCTGTCGGCTCAGGGGCTTTCCCTGTTGGAATGATGAATGAGATAATAAAAGCTCGTTCAATACTTTCTATGTATTTCCATGAGAAAAGAAGCGATTATGATTTGAAAAGGGAGATTATAGAAAACTGCTTGTATGGTGTAGATATTGAAAGCTCTGCTGTTGATATTACAAAATTAAGGTTTTGGTTATCTCTTATAGTTGATGAGCTTGATATGCAGAATATTAAGCCTTTGCCAAACTTAGACCATAAGATTATGTGCGGAAATTCTCTTCTTGAAGAGTTTGAAGGAGTCAAGCTTTTTGATGAGAAACTGCTTGGAGAAATAAAAAGAAATTATGCTGGTGAGCTGTCAGACATTAACAAGAAAATCTCTGAACTGATGCAGAAAAAAGCAGATGAGAAACAGATAAAAAAGTTGCAAAAAGAATATAAGAATTTGGAGAAAGAATCAAAAGAAGATAAGAGCTCAAAACAAAGCACGCTTGGTTGGGACAACAGAATAAAGGAATCACAACGAAAATTATCTGAGCTTAAAAGACTGCAAAAAGAATTCTTTAATGCTGAAAACAGAAACCTCAAAAAGCAGTTACGAGAGAAAATTGATAAAATAGAGTGGGAGATGATTGAAGAGACATTAAAAGAGCAGGGCAATCTTGAAGCCATGCAGAAGCTTGAGCAATACAAAAAGAACAAAGCAAAACCATTCTTCCTGTGGAAATTGTATTTTGCAGAGGTTTTCCAAAGAGATAATCCCGGATTTGATGTGGTAATAGCTAATCCGCCTTACGTTAGTGCATGGTCTATGGAAACTGATGATCCCACCATGCGGGATAAAATTAAGAGTTCATTGAGAGACTATACCTTTCTGTCGGGGCATTGGGATTTATACATTGCTTTCGTTGCTAGAGGAGATTCATTGCTTAGAATTAGCGGGAGTTTAAGTTATATCGTGCCTAATCCTATTTTAAGAGAAAAATACGCAACAGATACAAGAAGATTTTTTTTGGAAAAAATGCAATTACAAAGTATCTTAGAATTTAATGATATTAATGTTTTTGAGAATGTTGCTCGTAGAACTTCTGTTATAGTAAGTGTAAAAAACCAAAATAAAAATTACACCATAAAAATATGTGGAAACAGGCAAATACATGATGGAATTATTGTTCTTATGAACATAGTCAAAATGGAAGATTGGCTCAAGAATCATAATTATCAATATTTAATTAAAGGTAATAAAGAAGAAGATGTTTTAATTCTAAATCTAGAAACAAAGTCTCGAAAAATGGGTAACTTTTTTTATGTCAATTATGGGGTACAAGTATCAAGTAAAGAGAAGGGAAAATTTGGAAAGAAAGAAGTCGTTGGAAAAAATCCAAAAGGAAATTCAAAAAATTTTTATGAGGGAAAAGACGTTCAAAGATGGCATTTACGCTACCGAGGATTGTATTTAGATTATAGAGAGACGGATCTATATGGGCCAAGAGCCCCAGAGCTATTTGAAAATGATAAAATAGTAATTCGTAAAGTATCGGATAAGGGGCACAGAATCTCTGCAACTTTAGATTCGTCCAAAAGATACACCGACGATGGAAATGTGATCTTAATTCCTTATATAAAAATATCAAATAGCAAGTTAAACCAAAATTTTAGAGATTATGAAATTTATGAATCTAAATTGGATATGAAATATGTCTTATCAATTTTACTCTCTAAACTGGAAACATTTTATTTTAGAAAAAAATTTGCTACCGAGAGTCTTCAGGGTTCAACTTCACATACTTATCCTGCATCAGTAAGGGGTCTTTTAATCAAAGATATTCCTCCAGAACAACAAAAACCATTCACCCAATTAGTTGACCAAATCCTTTCTATCACTAAAGACGATGATTATTTAGACAATCCTGACAAGCAGGCAAAAGTAAAGAAATTAGAAAAGGAAATTGACCAGTTAGTCTATAAATTATATGAATTAATACCTGAAGAGATTAAAATTGTTGAGGAGTTTAGCAAATGAAATTTAGTTTAGAATGCAAAATAGAATCTAAAATAGAACTACCTAAAGAGATCACTATCAAAAATAAGGATAGAGAATATATCTTCATACTTAATGAACAAAATTTACTTTCCTCAATAAAAATAGTGGCTGTTGTTAGGAATCCAGATAAATTTCATTCTGTAATAAAGCATACACCGAATGAGGAAGTCAAACATCATATGACAGTTAATAGAGATATAGAACTATTTAATTCATTAATTAGAGAATTTCAGCAGTTAGAGTCTACATTAGCATTTAGTGGTAATCTAAAAAGGATCTATTGGAATGAACCAAAAGATAATCTTATATGTGAAACTAAAGAAGAGAAGCAGAAAGCACAGATTTTTGGGACTCATTTTACAAAGGAATACCCAGATCCAATAAAAATGATAGATGAAAATATATTAAAAGATATGATTCAAAGTTTAGATAAATATTCTTCATTGACTAACCCCAAAGCATTCTGGAGAGAGGGGAACAACGATTTCAAAGCTTTCCATTATATTAATTCTTTTTTCAATTTTTATTTTGTTTTAGAAGGACTATATGGGAATGGTAAAACAAAAAATAGTGTTATTGAAAAAGAGTTCTTAAAATCTAAAGAATTTTGCGATTTCATTAATTGGATAATTGAGAGTGTTAAAAAAGAACCAAGACATTTAAAAAAAATGAATGAGATGTTGAAGTTTAGGAATAAACAACTAAATGTAGAAGGGATAATCCATTTGTTGGTATCGACTAGAGGAGATTTACACCATTTCACAGATAACTCAAACAAGAAACAAGGAACTCCATTTGACCATGTAGAATTTGAAACTATAGCTTGGATAAGCCTTGGTTTAGCAACAAGAGCAATTCTACAAAAAATATTAGAGATAAATCAAGAGGATAAACAAAAATGAAACCGCTATACAAAATATCACCATCAAGTATAAATTTAATGCGGGAGTGCCCTAGATGTTTTTGGCTTCAATTAGTAAAGGGAGAAAAAAGACCAGAAACTCCATTTCCAAGTTTACCTTCTGGGATGGATAAAGTCTTAAAAGAGCATTTTGACAGATTTATGGAAAAAGGAGAATTGCCACCAGAATTAAAAGAGCAGGAATGTGCTAATGATGGATGCAAATTATTCAACGATAAAGAAAAATTAAAGATTTGGAGAAGTAATTTTAAAGGCATAGAAATTCTGGATAAAAAATCTAATATCTTACTGCATGGAGCTATCGACAATCTTCTAATTAAAGGTAAAAAATTAATTGTTCTAGATTACAAGACTAGGGGCTTTCCATTAAAAGAAGACACTCACGAACATTATATTACCCAGATGGATATTTACAACTTCTTACTAAGGAAAAATGGCTATGAAACAGAGGATTACACATACTTATTATTTTATTATCCAAATAGAGTTACAGAGACTGGAGAAGTTATTTTTGATACTAAATTAATCAAGATTAAGACAGATCCTAAAAGAGGAGAAAGAGTATTCAAACAAGCTATAAAGATTTTACAAGACAATCCGCCTAAAGGAAATAAAGAATGCGGATTTTGTAAATTGAGAGGAAAAAAATAAGTTGGTAAAAAAGAAAACTGAGAAAAAGAGAATAGACGATTTTTATAAGTTAGAGCATATTACTGAGATAAAATCAGATAGCTTTGAAGAAGGCAGTTATAAATCAAAGATTTCTTCTGAAAAAAATAAGCAAGGATATGAAGGTATAAGGGTTCAGTCTGCTTCTACCAAACCTTATTTCAAAACACATAAACTCGGGTTTTGGATTCCTAATAGAATTAATCTCTCAGAATGGTTTAAGTGGTTTTCTAGGACCGTGAAAGGATTTGCATATAAAATTTGGGATAAACAAATTGAAGATGTTTCAGAAGAAGTATCAATATACAAAGAAAAAGTTGAACTATTAAATAATGAGCTTGTAGAAGCAAAAATAAAATTAAAAGATGCTGAAGAACGTTTAAACAAACAACAAGTTGAACTAACCCTTGCTAAAGAAGTAATTGATAATATAGAAGATTATGAATTAAGACTAACAGAATTTGAAAATCAAATGAAAAGAATTAGTTCAAGTGCTAAAAAGGAAGAACATCTAATAAAAACAAAAATTAAAGAAAGCAAGTGGATATTGGGAATAGATTGTGAAGTTAAGGCTTCTGAAAAAGCAGTTGATCCACAATTAGCAATAGATTTACATATAAGAACAGAGATTGGAGAAGACAAAGTTTTTGAGTTTAAAAGTCCTAATCTTAATCCATTTTTTAAGAAAAAAGATGATTCAAGGTTGTATATCTCAGATGAATTAGCTCAGGGAATTAACCAACTGATTCTTTATCTGCGTAGAACAGATTTATACAGTGGTTTATCTGAAGAAGGTACCTATAAAATACAAGCACCATCAGGTATAATTGTTATGGGTTATAATATAACTGATGAAGAACAAAGACTTCTAAAAAATTGGAATTTTCAATTACGACCCTATGTTAAGATAGTTACCTTTAATGAATTAATTGAAAATGGAAAAAGACAGCTTCAAAATATAAAGTATGCAAGAGAGAATAAAGAGTTTTTAAAGAAAAAGGAGAAAAATAAGTAAAATGCCACGCTGTCCAAACTGCTCATACAAACTTGTACTGCTTTCTTCTAAAATTTAAGCGACCCGAGCTTCTTACTTAACATATTTTCCATAACCTTCTGCTTCTATTTCATGAGCCAATTCCTCTTCTCCCTCTCTAACGATTTTACCATTCATCATAATTGTAACTTTGTCAGCATTAATATATTGTAAAATCCTGTTATAATGAGTAATTAATAAAACTCCCATATTGGTTTTCTCTTTAGCTTTGTTAATTCCATTAGCTATTATTTTCAAGGCGTCTACATCTGTCCCCGAATCCGTCTCGTCGAGTATTGCATATTTTGGCTCGAGCACTGCCATCTGTAAGATCTCAGCTCTTTTTTTTTCTCCGCCTGAAAATCCTTCGTTGATATATCTTTTGCTGAAACTAGGATCCATATCTAACTCTTTCATCTTATCTTTTAACTTTCTGTGGAAGTCAATGACGTTTACATTTGTTTTCTTTATAGAGTTGTAAGCAGTTCTTAGAAAATTGCTCATCGTGACTCCTGTTATCTCACTGGGATATTGGAAGCTTAAAAATAATCCTCTCTTTGCCCTTTTGTCGGCACTTAATTCTGTTATTTCCTCTCCGTCGAGAAAAATCTTTCCTTTTGTAACTTTGTATTTTGGGTTTCCCATCAGGACATTTGCAAGCGTTGATTTTCCAGAACCGTTTGGGCCCATTAGTGTGTGAACTTTCCCGGTATCAATCCTTAGATTTATTCCTTTCAAAATTTCTTCTCCATTAATTGAAGCATGAAGGTTTT
>CAYIWL010000013.1:0-19018 GCA_964367085.1 Candidatus Woesearchaeota archaeon | reverse complement strand
CTTTCCTCGAAGGGATTGTATCCCCTTCACCCCTGCTTGAAAAATAGATTATGGCAGAGAAAAATAAGAAAGCAAAACATTTAAAAAATAGATTATCTTAATTGATTATATGAAAACGAAAGTAGGTCTTAATATTGTAATTGAAAGGGAAAAAGTTGCAAATGGAGAAAATGTTTTTGTAGCGACTAGTCCAGATATAAATGTCTTTGTTGAAGGGGTTACTATTGATGAAGCTATTAGCAAATTTATTGATGGTGCAAAATTTCACTTAGAGAGTTTTCCTGAAGAGAAATAAGAACTTATCCAACTGATGAAGAAAAGTTTGAGATGCCAATGGTTACTAAGGTGTTTCTATAAAAACTCTTCAATAGGAATTCCTGTATTTCTTGCTATCTTTCTGTAAACGCCAATTGTAGTTAAAGGTAAAACTACAGTGATATTTATTTCATTTCTTGAGAGAGAAACATGGCTTCCTTTTCTTCTTTTTGATTTCATATCAGTTCTTAACAAGAATTTTTATAATATCTTTTCCTTCAATCACTCTTGGAAGTTTCATTCATATTAAAGAGCTGTACGATCTTTAAAAATTAATTGTTGGAGGTGATTTCTGAATAATTCTAGGTTTCACAGGTTGTCGTCTTATAATACTTATTTTGTAGTAGTGACATTATAGAAAGGTTTATATATGATGAAATCCGCCGCCTCGATAGATATAGGATATTTGAGTTTAAGATGAAAAAAATGATTTTACTTTTTTTACTGGTAATTTTTGCTAGCTCTGCTTATGCTGACTCAATCACAATAGCTTCTGTAACTTCCTCTCCTAGCGAGATAAAACCTGGAGAAAGGATAAATATCAATGTTCTGTTAGAAAATCACGGTGATAGTGACATCAAAGATGTTAGCGTTGGCCTTGACCTAACTTCCGGCAATCTTCCTTTTATTCCTGTCGGAAGCGCTGCGCAGAAAGTAATTGATAAGATTAAAGACGATGATTCTGAGTATATCGAGTTTACTTTAATGAGCAGCCCGGATACTAAACCAGATACGTATAAAATTCCAATTGTTGTCGGCTATAAGACTAATGCTGATGGGATTGTTGAAAAGAAAAGCGTCATTGGCTTAGTTGTTAAGGCTCCTCCTATTTTAGAAGTTGCAATTGAAGAAAGCAAGGTGTTTAAAGTAGGGCAAGCTGGAGAGGTAACTGTAAGATTTGTGAATAGAGGACTTGGAGATGTTAAATTCTTGTCAGCTAAAATTGGAAAGAGTATTAATTACGACATCATTTCAGTAAACACTGTATATATAGGCAATGTCGAGCCTGATGACTTTGAGACTGCTACTTTTAATATGAGATTTAACCAGAAATTTGCAAGCATTCCTCTAGAAGTAGATTATAGAGATAATAACAACAAGGAATATCAACAGACTTTTAATCTTGAACTGCCGTTATATACCTCTGAAGAAGCAGTTGCACTTGGACTGGAAAATGGCTCTAATATTTTTGCTTATTTTGGAATTGTTTTAATTGTTATTTTATTTTTCCTGATTAGAAGATACAGAAAAAGAAAAAGGATGAGATGATAAATCTAAAATTAATTGACATTGTTGAGGGAGAGGATTTTCAAAGAGAACCGGATAGAGCGGCTAATCTTTCTTATGTGCATAATGCTGAATCTGGGTTTTGTGTATGGACTGATGATCAATATAAGGAATATGGTGTAAATGCAGCGGCATTGGGGGATAAGAACTCAATGTTTACAGATATGAGTCAGAATAAACATCTGGATATAGGCATGGGTTATTATATTCCTATGAATCATTATAGAATGGTAGATGTCCATTTTCATCCGCCTAATACTAATCTAAAACCTTCTTTTTCAGATATTGAGGAAACTATTGCTTCTATGAATGCAAATATAGCGTTTAGGGATTCTAATTCTGAATATGATCGAAGTGTATTTAGTAAAGATGGAGAATTTATTGGCACTAAAGTTGATTATATATTGCCCATCTCTTTCATAGGAATGAGGAGGAATAATTCAGAGGGATATGGATTAATACTTTATCAAGCATTATCTACAAAGATAAGGATATACAAATTTTATGAGTTTATTGCACAATATTGTAATGAAAAATATAATACAGAATTTACACCGGAGATTTTTGCTTGTTTTCCGGGGATTCCTACAAAATTCAATTCGCCTAGAAGGATGGCAGAACTACTGAACCTTTCCGGTCAATTCAAATCAGATTTTATAAATAGTAAGAGGGGAAGAATAACTCCAAGAAGTTTGGGAAAAATAAAGAAGTTTAAGATTATCAAAACCGAGTTTGATTAGATATGAGACAAGAATTAGTCGATTATATGGTTTGGGGGCAGTTAAAAAAAATAGAATATTCTTCAAAGATAGAGCCTTCAGATGAAATCAACTTGTTGAAGAACAATATTGGGGATATTGACATAGAGAAGATTGAAGGCAATATAATTGTGGCAAAGAAATTTGTAGAAGAAAGGAAAAAACAAAAATTAGGAAAAGTACAGTATGTTTTATACTCTGTAGATGGGCTAAATAAGCGGTTCGGAAGGCCAACTTCTTTTTTCAGAGCGGGACTAGGAAGATATGATGATCATAAGGATATACTCCACCTATCTAATAGATGCATTAATGTGCCGGCTCTTGTCCATGAGATAGTACACAAATATCATAAGGAGGCAGGGATAACGGAACTGCAAAATAATCCGTCAAGGTATGACAAGAAAATGGACTCAGTATTTTTTGGCTTATCTGAAGGTGATGCTACTAGATTACAGAACATTGTTTCATGTGCTGAAACAAAAAGTGAAACAAAAAGTTTGGAAAATAAATCATTAAAGAGACTAGTAAAATCTTTTTTAAGGCCGATTGCAAAACCACTGGTAAAATTGCTTGTTGATGAAGGGACTAACCAGCTTGACTACAGGAAATTCATATATTTAGCTGAAATGCTTTTTAGATTTACCCCTTTGCGATTTAATGTCGGCTATTCTTATATCAAGGGTGCAGAATATCTATGTAGGTTAGAAGATTTTGGAGGAGAGGACTTAATTGATTTTGCGCTATTTTTCCCTCAAAGAAGTCTAACTGAGCCAAGTGAAATGTACGATTATTATCGAGCTGTTAGCGAAAAATTAGAACGTATTGTAAATGAAATAAGATAAATAAAGAGATGATATCCATAGAAACAAATGAAACAAATCGGAATTCAAAAGGATATAGAATTTTTTGATAGAAAGGGATTTGTTCCTTCTAAAAAAGTCAAAACTCTTGATGATTATTTACTGGAATCCTGGGGGAAACTACAACTTATAGATGAATTTAAAAATGACCCTCAAAAGTTTATTTCTGAACATCTAGGCATTGATACAGATATTGAAATTTTACTTCCATCAGAAGGGTGGCAGAAAAGATTTTATGAAACTTTTCTTACTGAGCCATTACCAGGAATTTATGCAGATCCAATTGATGTTAAAAAAATAATGACCTCTCATTCTTTATTCCAAAAAACAAGGTACTGGTCTCATAGGTTAATTCCGACGGGATTTATGGGGACAATTCTAGATTTTGGAGATAAGAAATTGAACACTTACATTCCTATTATAAAAAAGGTGGAAAAAGACGACGATAATGAAGCTTCTGAATGGTTATGTCATGAAACGGTTCACTGTGTTCGTAGTCAATATCATAGATTAGGGTTAAGACAAACATTAAGTTACGGTTTTGTAGAGGAAACTATTGCTTATAGTATTGATAAACCTGGCGACACAAAAACTATGTTAAGAGTCTTCCCAGCAATAATGCAAGGGATTATGTTTTCTCCTTTTTTACTAGGAGCTTACCTTTTTTACCCAATAGCTAATATTCCAACGTTTTCTTGCATCGGAATGTCTCTTTATTACGGAAATAAAACTGCGTCTTTTTTTAAAAAATGTGAAGACGAAGGTTTAAATCCATTCTATCTTTTTTTAAGATCTAGTCCTTCTGAATATCCAAAAAAAGAACCAGTTAGAGATCAGTTGTATGAGAACGATAATGTCAGATTTAGGATTATGGCTAATGGGTTGGGGTTGATTAATTAAGATGATAAATCTAAAATTAATCCGAAGATCAGGATTTTCTAAAGAAAAAGTAGCTAAGTTGTTGGATAAAAATTCTAAATGTGAAGATACGATTTTTTTATTTCCAGAATATGCATTTGAGAGAAAATTTGGAAATCAAGAAATTACTGACTTTTTGCAAGGTATTCATCTAAATAACGGAGGTCATGTATTTTGTTCAGTTTATATATTGGAAACCAAAGAGGAAGTTGAAGGAAGAATAGAAGAATATGTCAAAGTGTGTGGAGGAGATAGGTCTTGGCTTGATAATCCTTTAATGCGACATTTTTTCACCCCAAGATATTCTAATTTTGGTTACCTTGTATCTCGAGATGGACGTGGAAATATAGTTTCTCCATATAAAAAACATATATCCACAACTTTTGATTCTTTTAATATTCCTTCTAGAAGTTCTTTGGTAAAAATTAGAACTAAAGGGAGTGATGAGAGAATTGGGATAGAGTATGATGAGAATACAGACCATTCTAAAGAGCTAGTATCTTTTCCTAATGTTTTAATTGATGGTAAAACTCTTCTTGAATTTAGGGTGTGTGCAGATATTGAATGCAGTAGTGAAAATAATCCTGATGTAGTATTAGTATCAGCACATAATTTGTTCAATGTTAAAGAGAGGACAAATAAATCCTTGAAGAATAAACCCCTAATAGTAAATGATTCTGGAGGATTTTTTCCACCTTTAGCATACGTTAACGATGATGATTATAGGACCAGATGGGGTGCGTCAAAAATTTTTTATGAAAATGGAATTGATGTTAAACTATTAAGATGATAAATGATTATTTCTTGCTGGCATTTAAAAGCATACGCCATAGACAATTAAGAAGCTGGCTTACGATAATCGGGATTGTAATTGGTGTTGCTGCTATTGTCGCTCTCATCTCGCTTTCTCTTGGATTGCAGGCAAGCATTGAAGAGCAGTTTGAGGCTTTTGGCGCTGACCGGTTGCTGATTGCTGCACAGGGATTTCAAGGACCTGGAACTCAAAGCGAGGGGATTACTGATAATGACGTAGCAGTCCTTGAAAGAATGAGCGAATTTAAAACAATTTCTTATGGGAGTGCAAGACCAGGAGAGGTTGAATTCAAGAAAGAAGTTAAATTTCCGAGCGTGTTTGGCGGGGAGAATGCAAAAGAGCTACTTGAGAGCACAACTGATCTTGCTGACGGAAGATATATTGAGAAAGGGGATAATACTGATGTGCTTATAGGTAGTAGGGTAGCTAATGGCTTGTTTGATAATGAGATTAGAATCAGGAATAATATCAGGATTTCTGGGAAGGAATTTAGGGTTGTTGGAATCTTAAAACCTGTCGGAAATCAGCAGGATGATAACACACTCTATCTAACTTTGGATGCTTATAGAGAAATATTTGGAGAGACAAATCAAGTTGATTTCATTTCTGCGCAAGTAAAACCTGGAGTTGATGTTTTATCTTTGCAGGAAAAAGTTAAAAGAGAATTTGAAAGACAAAGAGGAGATAAAAACATTGAGGTTGTTACTCCAACTCAAATCCTTGAGCAAATTGGAAACATCCTCGGAATTGTGCAAATTGTTTTAGTTGGGATAGCTGCTATCAGCTTAATTGTAGGTGGGATAGGAATTACTAATTCAATGTATACTACTGTTCTTGAAAGGACAAGAGAGATTGGGATTATGAAATCAATTGGAGCAACTAATTTTGATGTGCTTTCTATATTCTTAATTGAATCTGGGATTATGGGATTAGTTGGAGGATTTTTTGGTGTTGTTTTAGGGACTTTAATCTCTCTCGGGATTGGAAAATTTTCAACTGAAGCAGGGTTTAAACTTTTAGTCGGAGTTAACCCAGGATTGATGCTGTTCGGCTTGTTTTTTGCTTTCTTAGTTGGGATGATATCTGGAGCTTTACCTGCAAGGCAAGCTGCTAAATTAAAACCCGTGGATGCGCTAAGGCACGAATAATAAAATAAGAAAATGAAAACTGAAAAAATAATTGAGCTGAAGGAAGTTTGGAAGATTTACAAGATGGAAGAGGTTGATTTTCCTGCATTGCAAGGGATGAGCCTTGATGTGAACAAAGGAGAATTTCTGGCTGTTGTTGGGCCAAGTGGATCTGGTAAATCAACTGCGCTAAATGCAATTGGCGCATTAGATGTTCCGACTAAAGGGGTTATCTATCTTGACGGGAAAGATATTTCAAAATTAAGCGAAAGTGAATTAGCTCAAATTCGCGGCAAGAAAATTGGTTTCGTTTTCCAGTCATTTCATCTAGTTCCTAGCCTTTCTGCTATTGAGAATGTGATATTGCCGATGATTTTTCAGGGATATTCAAGAGATGAAAGAACTAAACGGGCAAAAGCCTTGCTAAACTCTGTTGGCCTTGGGGATAAATTGGAAAATCTTCCAGGACAATTATCTGGCGGACAGAGGCAGAGGGTTGCAATTGCAAGAGCATTGGCAAATGATCCGGAGGTTATACTTGCGGATGAGCCTACAGGAAATCTTGACAGTAAAACAGGGGAGGAAATTTTAAAATTGCTGAAATCATTAAATAAAAATGAAAATAAAACTTTGATAGTTGTAACCCACGATGATAAGATTGCAAAAGAAGCTGACAGGATTGCTTATCTTGCAGACGGGAAAGTTGTTGACGTAAAAAATAGAAGCTAGTTGATAAAAATATAATTGTGAATTATGTCAGAACTTCAAACAAGATTTTTGGAATTAAGAAGGCACCCAGAAACTATGATAGTACATTATCCTGGAGACAGTGTTTCCTCTGGCCCAATTTATTCTAGAGGGTATATATGCTGTAATGCTGTTGTTTTATTAGGAAGAAACACAGCAGGATTAACTCACTATGATCTTAGAATAGAATCAGAAATTTATCTCAATGAAATCGTTAATAGGATGGAGAGACAAGGACAATTTCCGAATTGTGCAGTTGTTGTTGGTGGCGATGAAACACATTTTGAAAGGAATCTAAGAATTTTGGAAAATAGGAGGATATCTGTTGTTAATGGATACTCAGACTGCTGGAATGAAGTTCCATTGGTGACTAAGGATGTTTTTGAAAGTTTGAGAAGAAAAAGAAACAAAAATAGGTTTACGCCGAAAGATGTTTTAGTTGTCCCTGAAACTAAAGAAGTTTTAGTACATAGGATAGGTCTGGATTATATTAAATTGAATTAGAAATTAAAAAAGTTATAAAAATAGAGGCTAATACTTTTGCTAAATTCTTTCTTTGTCATCATATCTTAGGTTTAGTTCTTCTCTTTCGGCGTCAGTTAGGTGAGCTAGAAATACCCCAACGCTCCTTGCATCAAACCCTAGTGAGTTTCCGATTTCCTTTGAAGTATAGCAACTGGGTTCCATCCCACTAATCTTTTCTAATATGGCTTTTCTTTCTGGTTCAGTAAATCCTCTCTTCTTCTTTTCTTTTTTTTCATTACCGGCTTCTATTGAAAATTCTTTTGCACCGTCGTAAAAGAGCATCCTTGCATGATTAGCTAATTCTTGAAGATAAAAAAATGCTTCTACTTTTTCTGGACCGTAGGCTTGAATGCATCTTTCTAATCCTTCTGCTAGAATTTTGATGTTTGCAGTTATGTCTGAATCTTGGTTCTGTATAACCTTTACTCCTCCTCCCTCTCTCATAATTCTTTCTGTGAAATTCGGGCTGAATTTTTCCCGATCTACGAGACCATATTCAAAAAGCTTTTGGCATAAATCATTTAAGTCCATATATTTTTTCCCGGAAAGTGGTTATTTAAGCATTATCAACCAAAAAAGTTTATATTCAATCACTTCTTTTGCAATAGCATGATTAACAAAGAAGTTGCTAGAATTTTTTATGAGATTTCTGAGATTTTTGAACTGAAAAATGTGCAGTGGAAGCCGCAGGCATATAACAAGGCTGCTAGGGTTATTGAAGGATTGGAGAAGGATTTGAAGGAAATTTACGATGAGAAAGGTTTGAAGGGATTAGATGAGATTCCGGGAGTTGGAATAGCAATGGCGAAGAAGATTGAAGAGTATATTAAAACTGGAAGGATAAAGGAATATGAGAAACTGAAGAAATTTGTTCCCAAAGGCTTGGTTGAGATGATGGATATTACGGGGATTGGTCCTAAAAAGGCACAACTTCTTTATAAAAAATTAAAAATAAAAAGTGTAAAAGATTTAGAGAAAGCGGTTAAAAGCCACAGGATAAAAAAGCTGGAAAGATTTGGGGAAAAAAGCGAGAAAGATATTGGGGAAGAGATTGAATTCTTTAAAAAAAGAGACAAGAAAAGAATGCTACTTGGAGATGCTTTAGACCTTGCTGGGGATATTGTTGAAAAAATTAGAGCGGGAAAGATAATGGTCTGTGGCTCGATTAGAAGAATGTACGAAACCGTTGGCGATATTGATATATTGGCTGTTGCCGATGATAAAATTATTGATAACTTCTGCAAATTGGCTGATAGAGTTTTGGCAAAGGGGAGCGGAAAAGCTAGTATAATTATTGGAGATAGGCAAATTGATTTGAGAGTTGTACCTAAAGAAGATTTCTGGAGTGGGGTCCATTATTTCACTGGAAGCAAAGATCATAGCGTTGAATTAAGGAAAATTGCAATTAGGAAAGGGATGAAATTGAGCGAGTATGGACTGTCTAAAGAGGGAAAGATAATTGCAAGAAAAAGCGAGGAGGAGATTTATCAAAAACTTGGAATGCAGTACGTGCCTCCTGAGCTAAGAGAAAATCTAGGGGAGATTGAGGTCGCGATTAAAAGAAAGATTCCGAAATTGATCAATTATAATGAGATAAAAGGAGACTTGCACATGCATACTAAATACAGCGACGGAAATAACAGCATTTTAGAGATGGTTAATGGAGCAAAGAAACTAGGGTATAGCTATGTTGGAATTAGCGATCATTCTAAAACAAGAAAAATTGCCGGCGGGTTGAGTGAAGAAGAGCTGATGGAAGAGATTAAAGAGGTAAGAAAAATAAATGTTCCAGGGATTAAAGTTTTAATAGGGAGTGAAGTTGATATTTTAGGAGATGGAAGCTTAGACTATCATGATAATGTTTTAAGAAAATTAGATTATACTATTTGCTCGATCCATTCTGGTTTCAAGGGAGAGGTTACTAAAAGAATATTAAAAGCCATGGAGAATAAAAATATGAATATTCTTGCGCATCCTACCGGGAGATTGATTCAAAGCAGGAAGGAATATAAAATAAAATTTGGTGAAGTGTTAAGAGTTGCAAAAGAAACTAAAACTGTTTTAGAAATAAATGCACATCCATCGAGATTAGATCTGAGAGATGAAATGATAAAAACTGCTGTTGAAAACGGGAATAAATTAACTATTGGAACTGATGCTCATAATGTTGATGGCTTGAGACATATGCGACTTGGAATTGGACAAGCTAGAAGAGGATGGGCAACTAAAAACGATATTGTAAATACTTTAAACTTGAATGAGCTAAGGAAAATTTTTAGAAAATAGGAAGGTTTAAATAATGGTGTACCATACCATATGGTATGTCAGAACCTATATATGAGTATAAGCAGTCTGATAATGGTTACTTGATTGAGATGAGAATAATGAAAGTAAAAATTGATAAATATTTTCCAGAAGGAATAAAATATTCTTTGGTCGTTATAGATAAGAAAACTAAAAAAAGAGTTTTGGGGTTTGACAATGAAAGAGGAAAAGGGCATCATATGCATAGGTTTGGAAGAGAACTAACTTATGAATTTGTTGATGAATGGAAATTAATAGGCGATTTTTATAAAGAATATGAAAAACTTAAGGGGGAACTATGAAAATCAAAAAAGTAATTGTGGAAATAAGACCATTGAAAGAATCTTTAAAAGAATTTGCGGAAGTATTTGGAAAGGCCAAAAGAAATGAGGCGATTATTTCGAAACATGGAATTGGTTTTAGTGATATAGATAATTTTAGGAAGTTTTTTTCGAGAAGGAGGATGGAATTGCTGAGCATAATAAAGCACAAAAAACCGAAATCTGTATATGAGTTGGCTAAGATGGCAGATAGAGAATACAAAAATGTTTATGACGATGTTGAACTGTTAGGAGAATTAGGATTAATTACGAGGAAAAACCATCGGGTAGTTGTTGAGTTTAACAAACTATCTGTGGAGGTTGCGGTCTGAAATGGTAAAAAAACATAAAAGTAAAATAAGAAATTGGCATAATCCTGCAAAGGTAGTTGTGCATGGCACATATGGAAAATGCAAGGTTTGCAAGAAATCTGTTAAGAATTTAGAGGCGCATATGAAAAAGACGCATAAGGAATCTCTGTTGAAAGCTTGAAGATGGCTAGATACAAACAATTATGCACTTTATGCCGGAAGAATCATGTGGTCATTGAAAGATATAAGCAAAGACCTATCTGCGCTGAGTGTGAGATGAAAAATTGGGAAGAGATAAAAAGGGGAAAATACAAAAAAATTCTTGACATTCCAAAAGAGCTTTATGTGAAAAACTATTTCCTTAGAAATGTGAGAGGATATTATGAAACCTTTGGCAAGCTGAGCGAGAAGCAAATAGATGCTTTCAAGAAAGCTGTTGAAAAATTGAAAAATGATTCCTGATGAGAGAAAGCTATTTAAAAACAAACAATTTGCATATTTATCTTAATAAAAGAGATGGTCTGTATGACGTGGGAAGATCCTTTTGAAAAAATAGTAAGATTAAGAAAAGAGATGAATAAACTATTTGATAATTTCTTTGATAGAACTGAAATGGAAAGATTGTATGTTGGAAAGGATTTAGCAGTTAAGTCTGGCAGTGATATAAAAGTTAATGATAAAGACGTGGTTGTTAAATTAAATCTGCCTGGCGTTGATAAAAAGGATATTAATTTGAATGTCACTGAGAATTATGTTGAAGTCAAGGCTGAGAAGAAAGAGGAGAACAAATTGAAGAAAAAAGGAATATTTAGAGAAGAAAGAAGCTTTAGAAGTTTTCATCAAATTGTTCCATTGCCTGCTGTTGTTAAAGCTGGAAAAGCAAAAGCAGAGTATAAAAACGGAATTTTAGAGGTAAGGATACCAAAGAAAAATGGAGAGAAAAAGGAGGTTAAAAAGATAACAATTAAATGAGGAGATTATTTTTAGTGCAATTTCTGCTGCTCCTTTTTCATTAAGACAACTTTAACTAAGTCTTTGTGCTCAAAATCATCATGTCTGTCTTTAGGGACTTTGATTACTAGGTTTCTGCCCATTTTTGACACCCTTTTTGTGAAGGAAATTTCATACTCCATTAATATCACAGGTATACTTAAAGTATAAGTAATATATAAATCTATTGTTTTTTGAGGATTTCTACTGGAATTTGTGCTAGTTTCTTGAACTTTAATGCATCTTGCTCTGTTCCGACTATGTCTCCGTAATGATAAGGAATTGCTAGTTTGGGCTTCATAGCATTTACCAAGTCTGCAGCTTCTTTTGCGTCCATAACATAAGTTCCCGATACGGGGATTAGAGCTATGTCTATTTTGATGTGTTTTATTTCCGGAATGTTATCTGTGTCTCCTGCGTAAAATATTTTGCTCTGGCTAAAGTTGATTATAAATCCGACCCAGTCGTTGTCTTTTGGATGGAACTTTTTATTTGAGTTGTATGAAGGGGTTGTTTCTATTAAGATGTTTTGAATATTGTACTTCTTTCTTGGCTCTACTAACGTTACCCTTCCAGGAACCTCGCGTAGTTTTGACTGGCAATCTGGAGTTATCAGAATATCTGTACTGTTTGTTGCTATTTTTTTGATGTCCTCTAATGAAAAATGGTCAAAGTGAGAATGGGAAATTAAAATTATGTCAGCCTTTTCTAAATTATGTGATTGGAGTTTCCAAGGATCAATGTAAATTATTTTTTCTCCAGAGATTTTGAAAGATGCATGCCCAAGCCAGCTTATTTTTTCTACCATAAAATGAAAAGACAAAGTTTTTATATATAAAGATTTATATGATAAATTGAGATGGTTATATTGAATTTTGGAATGATGAACTATAATTTTCAGGACTGGTTTTATATGCCTGGCTTCATGATGTCTGGGATTATCGTTGGTGCTTTATTTCTTATCTTCTGGATTTGGATGATCGTTGACTGCGCTAAAAGAAACTTTAAGGGTCAAAATGAAAAAATTGTTTGGATTCTGGTTATATTGTTCGCTAAGATTGTTGGCGCTATTATTTATTTCTTCGTCGTCAAGAACAGGAAATGACTAGTAAACCACAAATTTTATATTTAGTGTTAATCTAGTAAAATCCATGAAAAAACAAAATCTTACATCCGAAAAGATAATAAAAACTATTGAGAAGCATAGAATCGACTTAGCAAAGTTTGATGTCACAAAGATAGGTTTATTTGGTTCGTTCTCTAAAAACCCAAAAAGTAATAGCGATATAGATTTTCTTGTTGATTTTAAGAACCCTACACTCGATAATTATATGGGATTGAAGTTTAGATTAGAGAAATTATTTAATAGAAAAGTTGATTTAGTCATGGAGAAAGAATTAAAACCAGCGTTAAGGTATGTGAAGAAGGAAGCGATTTATGCCAAAGGATTTTAAGGTTTACTTGGATGACATAAATGAGTCGGTTAAAAACATTGAAGATTATTCTAAGAATATTCCCTCGCTCAATGAACTTAAAAAAGACAAACTTAGAAGGGATGCCATAATCAGAAATTTAGAAATCATTGGTGAGGCAGTTAAAAGACTTCCAGAAGAGATAAGGGTTAGATATCCTGAAATAGAATGGAAAAAGATTGCAGGCTTTAGAGATATATTAATTCACGAATATTCCGGACTTAGTTTGGAAATAATCTGGGATGTTATAAAAAACAAGTTACCTAAACTTAAATCTGTAGTAAAAATAATTTTGAAAGAGAAAGGGTTCGGATGATTAAAAGAAAAGATTATTTTTTCAAGAAAGCTAAGAAAGAAGGATATCTGGCAAGGAGTTCTTATAAATTAATTGAGCTGAATAAAAAATATAATCTGATTAAAAAAAATAGCGATGTTCTTGATGTTGGTTGCAGTCCTGGAAGCTGGGTTCAGGTTTGCTTGAAACTGAATGTGAGAAGAGTTGTCGGCATTGACATTGAAAAAGCAAAGATTGAAAATAGTAAATTTGAATTTCTACATGAAGATGTTAATAAAGTTGATATTGGTAAGCTTGGAAAATTCGATAGTGTGCTAAGTGATATCTCTCCCAAAACGAAAGGATTTTTTGATGCTGAAGAAAGTGTCGAGCTTAGCAGAAAGGCATGGGATGTTGCTAAAAAAGCTTTAAAGCCCAAAGGAGATTTTTTATGTAAAGTCTTTCAAGGGAGAGAGTTTGATGAGTTTGCTAGAGAGGTTAGAAAACATTTTTCTTTTTTCAAGATTTCCAAACCTAAAGCAAGCAGAAAAGAAAGCAGAGAGATGTACTTGATCGGAAAGGGATTTTTGGAAAGTGCAAAATAGAGATAAAAAAGTATATAAATGAAAGACGATATTGGAATTTGCAAGAGGTGATATTATTTATGGCTAAGAAAAATAATAGTAAAAGTATGAGTAATGGAAATTCAAATGGAAGCGGGTGTTGTGGTTGTTTCTGCAAGGGAGGATTTGCTATTGCTTTGGTTTTAATTGGAGTTGCTTTTGCGCTTCAGAATAGTGGGATTTTATTCGGGAACGTTGTTTTATGGCCTTGGATTCTGATTGCAATCGGTATATGTGCTTATCTGTTCAAGAGAAAATATTGAGTAATTAATTTTTTTCTTTTTTTAACTTTTTTAAGGTAGATTATTAATTATATTTTATTTCTTGTAACACTAGTGATGATTGTGCTGGAGAATATGTGATATTGAAGGAATAGTAAGACTTAAAAATAGCGATTTCTTGTTTTTTTGATATTGAGGTGCTGTGTTAAAAGCCTCTAAAGAACTTCTTTGGAGTTGTTGAGAAATGAATAAAAAATTTAGTAAAAAATTTAGAATAGGGGATTATGAAATACAGAGAGAGTCATTAAAAGAAAGACTTTTGAGATATACTGTTGATTCTCGTACTTCTCTTTTTCAACTAGCTAAAATGGCGGGATTAGGCAGTACGTTCCCTTATAATCTTGTTAATGAGGGTTCTATAAGATTGGGGGTTCTTGAGAAAATTGCTAATCCTCTTGATATGATAAGTCTTGTCATTTATGATGAAGAAAGACATCGTGTTGAAGATTTAGGATCAAGTGGTTTTTTATCTGGAGAAAAGATTGAAAATTATATCGGTCGGATATTTAGAAGAAATAGAATACGAAGGGGTGTAACCCAGAAAAATCTGTCTTGGAATTTGCATTTTTCTTGTTCATACTTAAACATGGTTGAAAATGGTTCAAGAGAAATGGGTACTAGTGGAATAGAAATAGATAAGGCCTGTTATCTATTAGATCTGATCCCATTCTATCTTGTACCTAAAAGTAAAACTCTAACAGTAAATCAAAATACAAAATATTAAAAATTGATGTAAAACGTGAGACTAAAATGTCAGAATCAATTAAAATTGGAGACCATGATATACCTAGAGAATCATTAAAAGATAGGATTTTAAGATATTCAGTAGATTCTGATATTTCGTTTCCTGAATTGGCGAAGAGTTCAGGAATACATGCAATGGCTCTTTATAGAGTGAATTATAATGGTTCAACGGGATTTAGTTCAATTGAAAAGATAGCTTATGCTCATGATTTGTTACCTGTTGTGTTGTACAATGAGGAGGATCGTTACGTGGAAGACTTGGGAATAACTGGTTTTTTATCTGGTGAGAAAGTTGAAAATTATATTGGAAAAGTGTTCAGAAAAAGAAGAAAGCTAAAGGAATTAAGCCAAAAAGAAATAGCTGGACCATCACAAATTTCATTTTCATATCTTTCTTATATTGAAAACGGTAATAGAAAAACGATTAATACTGAAAAAATAGATAGGATAAGTCGGATATTGGGTCTAAGCCCTTTTTGGCTCGTACCTAAAAACAAGTTTGCTGAAAGAGAAAAATCGGATTTGGTTGAAATAGTTGAAGAGCAATTGATTAGAAATCCGAATATCAGCTTAGAAGGATTGAAAAGTCTAATAGAAAGGCTTGATTCATTGTGTTATGATTTAGAAACAATCTATGAAATTTTTAGTGAGGAAGAAAATTTAAATGAGAATTAGCCATGAAACAATATGTTCTTTGATTCCAATTTTGAATCAATTAGTAAAAGAATATCAATCTAAATTTGGAAACGTCGGATTTAGATCCCTTCCTGCTAAAGGAAAAGTTAGTTTAGTAAAAAAAGAGGATGCTCCTCAAAGAATCCAGTGTGTTGTTAACTCTTCAGTCGGAGTGTATGATGATGAAGTGGCTCAAATTTATTTTATAAAGGAAAATTTAGCTAAAGAATTAGAAGAAACTTCTGAAAACATTAGAGGACAGCTGAATATGGATTTTGGATTCGGGAACATTGAGAAATATGTTTTGGCTGCTTTATTGTGTCATGAAGGAATCATTCATCGTTCAACAAAAACTATCTGGTTAGAAGATGATGTATTGGAATTTTATAATAATCTTCAATGGTTTTTATTAAAAGACGAAGGCATTGAAAACAATTATGGATTTATAATGGAAGGGAGAAGTAGAATTAAATCAAGAGGATTGAGATTAAGATTTCTAGAAGAGGGAAGTGGAGATGTAAAGATGGATTCGACAGCTAAATTAGATGAGCTTGTTATTCATTCTTTAACAGGAAGGATTCTTGGTCTACAGGTAATGAAGTCTAATCCTGATCTTAAATATTATCAAGCTCAATTACCTTATGTCTTAGTGGGGGGTAGGATTTTTGATGAAAAGTTAATAGCAGATGTAGCAGAAATGTTTGAAAAAAATAAAAAGCCAACATTTAATTTCACAAGAGATTACTTTGTAGATGGTATTCCAAATAGAGTACAAAGACTAGCTTCTGAATATTTTAAAGACCCGAATAAACAGGAATTACTGACAGATGTATTCATCACGCAAATTTATGGAATCCCCGAGAAACTCAATGAGATATATGAGAAAGTATATCAACGAGCTCAGGTTAGTTAGAAAATCATCTTGGCCTAAAACCTATAACGATTTTATTTAGTATGAAATTCTACCGAGTCTTCGTCCTGCAAAATGTGATCCAAACCGCACCTCATGTTTTCAAACTTCGCAGATTTTCCTGTCACTCTGGCATACTTAAAATTTTTTACAAAGTCTTTATGCACGATTTCCGCAAGCTCCTGAATTCTTGAACATTTTTTTAATGCCACAGGAGGATAATCTCTGGGTTTTCCGGGCTGTTTTGTATAGACCTTTATGATATCTAATGAATTCCAGATTTTTTCTTCAAAATTTTGCTCTTCATTGTAAATTATTTTTCTCACATTAATCCCTGCAAGCTCTTTATCTAAAAGTTTTTTTTCTTCAGGTGTGTTGAAAGTCAAAATGATTAGGTTTGACTGTTTGATTATTGCAAGAAGTGACGGACCGAGCTCTGTGCTCTGAAAACTTTCTACAATTGCCGGGATTTCTACTATTTGCAGCTTTATTCCTTTGTAGTCTAGGATTCCTTGGATTGGTTTCTTTGTTGTGAAGGGATAATCGGCTATTTTTGCATTTGCATTTGTCAGTTTGTTGAGTAGAGTTGATTTTCCTGAATTAGTTGTTCCTACAATGCAGATTATAGCGGCTCCCTCTTTTTTAATTGAAACTTTTTGATAGGATCCTTTTTTTGCAGATTTCTTTATTGAATCTTTGAGCTTTGCTATTTTTGTTTTTATCTGCTTTTGAAGCTTCTCAGTTCCTTTATGCTTGGGGCAAAGAGAAAGCATTTTTTGCAAAGCAGTCAGCTGCTCTTCAGGAGTGTTTGCTTCAAGATATTCTTGCTCTGCTTTTTGATATTGTACTGTAGGATTTACTGGCATGGAATTTTTTATGAAAAAGAGTTTTTATTTGTTTCTTTTTTTCTTTCGTGAACGTTTCTTTCTAAGAAAGGTTCGAAGGAAGGCAGATGGAAACTTTGTGTCCGTTTATTTCAATAAACAAAACTACAGTTCTTTCATGATGTAATTATTTGCTTTTTTCAGCACTTGACGAGTATTCTTGAAATTGACAAGTTTGTAAGCTTCTTCGTAACTGCACCACTTATAATTCTTGTGCTCCTCACTTATTTTCACATCCTCTATTTCAGTCATTACAAGGAAGAACACAACTTCTTTGTAAATAGACTTATCATCCTTTTTATAATAATAGTTAATTTTTTCCATAAAATTATCCACTAGCTTAAACCTGTCTATCCCTGTTTCTTCTTTGAGCTCTCTTTTTGCTGCCTTGCCTTCATCTTCTCCTCCTTCTATCCCTCCCTTGGCAAATCCCCAATGGCTGCTATTCTCTAAAAGTAAGAATTTGTTTAATTTTGGGTTGTATACTATCATTCCAGCAGATATTTCCTTTGTCATAAAAACAACATTACTAAGAGGTTAAGAAATAAAAATCTATCTATCTAAACCTTTTGCCATATTCATCAAATTACATTTAACTAAATGTTTTCCTTTTTCTTTAATAATTGTCTTCTCACCTTATCCAAGGCTATGTTTACACACTGCCTTATTCCATACTCTTCTCCAGATGCTACAAATTTTCCTTTGTCTGTGAAAAAGTTCGCCCTGCACTTGAACAAAGGAATCCCGCGGAATTTCGTCTCCCTCTGCTCGAGTCTCAGATTTAATTCTCCGCTCTTCACAAATTTTCCATTTTTTTCAAGAAAGCTTTCTACCCAACTTTTAACTGAATCCCGGTCGTACTGGTTTAGTGTTTCCAGCTTCCCAGCAAACTGCATAGATAGATTTGTCATCTACTTCACCCCCAGGATAGGTAATGAAGCAAAATATATAAACCTGCTTGCAAAACTTTTATAAAATATTTGTTGTCATTCTAGAATTATGCTTTTTTCTGAAATTTCTTTAGATAGATAATCTCTAAAATGCCTGCAGTATTAACAATAAGCAAGATTATGAACCAAACACGTTGCTTGCTTCTGGCTGCTTTCCAAAGAGCTATGCCTTTCCAGATGGTACTCCAGATGATGAGAATTGCTATAATGATAATAATCCAGTTTTCCACTACAAGGTTGCCATATTCTACCATTTCTTGTATTTGGATAATTTAAAGTATTTAATATTTTTCATTCTAAACTTTTATAAATCTCTATGTATTTCTAAACTTTAATGGGAATACAACTTTACAACACATTAACACGGGAGAAAGAGGCATTTAAGCCGATTAAAAAAAATCATGTTGGGATATATACGTGCGGCCCGACGGTATACTGGTATCAGCACATCGGGAATTTGAGAAGTTATATATTTGCAGATATTTTGAAAAGGGTTCTTATCTATAATAAGTATAAAGTAAAACACGTCATCAATGTAACTGATGTTGGGCACTTAACTTCGGATGCTGATTTTGGAGAGGATAAAATTGAGAAAGCCGCGAAGAAAGAGGGAAAGACAGCTGAGGAAGTCTCTAATTACTATCTAAAAATATTCAGGCAGGACTTTAAGAAATTAAACATTCTCGAGCCGGATTTTTGGCCTAAGGCGACTGAGCATATAAAAGAGCAGATAAAAATAATAGAAATCTTGGAGAAAAAAGGGTTTGCTTATCAAACAGCTGACGGGATTTATTTTAACACTTCAAAATTTAGAAACTATGGCGAGCTTGCGCAGTTAAAAAAGCAGAAATTGCGGGCTGGAAAAAGAGTGGAATTGAGAGATAAAAAAAATATTACTGACTTTGCATTGTGGAAATTTTCTCCTGATG
>CAYIWL010000012.1:0-20078 GCA_964367085.1 Candidatus Woesearchaeota archaeon | reverse complement strand
GTTGAAGGAGCTAAAGTCTGCCCTGTGAATGCAATCGGAGTTAAAGATTTAGATGCTAAGAAAGAGTTATATAAAAGAGAAATCACTACAGCAAACATGAAAGAAATTCAAGCTAAATACGACGATAAAAAAGAATTTGTCATAGACCCAGCAGGATATTTTTTGATAAAAACAAACCCTAAATCAAATGAAATAGAAGTAGGGTTTTGCAGAGAGCCGAATGTTGTTGCAATTAAAGTAACCGGGAAAAATCCGCTTGAGATATATCAGACAATAATCAACAAAGAAAAATTAGAGATTAGAAGAGACCACTATGCTTATTTAGGAAGAGAGCTGCAGAAAGCATACATAGCATTGCAACTTGGTGTAGAGTATGTGCAGGATGATGAGCTGAAGTTCAAAAAATAAAGGTAAATTTAATAAGTTATCATGCTATTAAAAAAGAGGCTAAAATGAAAATTTCGCTATTATCAACTTCGACATTCCCTGCAGATCAAGGTTTAAGAACTCTGTCAGCCTGTTTGAAAAGAGAAGGTCATAAAGTAAAGATGATTTTCTTAACACTTCCTGAAAATGATTATTCTTTAGTATATAAAAAATCTGTTCTTGACCAATTAGACAAAGAAGTAGAAGGATCAGGTTTAATAGGAATAACTGCAATGTCCTCGACGTCAACCAGGGCGAAACAATTGATTGATCATTATCAAAATAAAAATATCCCAATTGTCTGGGGAGGGGCAGCCCCAACTTTCTATCCGAATAAATGTTTTCAACATTGTAACATTACTGCTGTTGGAGAAGCAGAAGAAGCATTGATTGAACTTGCCAAAAAATTAGAAAATGGTGAAGATATAACACAAATTAAAAATCTTTATATCAGAACTAAAGACGGAAATGAATTTAGAAATCCAGTAAGAACACCAATACAAGACCTAGATCAGTTAGCTCATCCAGATTACGATATTGAACAACAATTAATTTTAGAAAGGGGAAAACTAATACAATTTCAGCCAAGACATTTAGGAACAATTATTTATTTTCAGACTGAAAGGGGATGTCCCCAAGCTTGTGCATTCTGTACTAATAACATTTTACGTGAGTTATACAAAGGCAAATCAGACATATTAAGAACGCATTCGGTTGATTACGTTATCAAAGAGTTAAGAAGATTGCATGAAAAGCTCCCACATGTAAATGCATTTGACTTAAGAGACGAAACTTTTATCATTCGCGATATAAACTGGATTCGAGAATTTTCGGAAAAATATATCAAATCTGGAATTAGTGTAAGATTGAAATGTTTAGCAGAGCCAGCTTCAATGTCAGGAGAGCATATCTCAGAAGAAAAAATAAAATTGATGGTTGATGCAGGATTAACAGATATTATAATTGGAATACAATCAGGTTCGGACAGGTTAAACAAGGAAGTATATAACAGATTTATAACAAAAAATCAATTACTAAAGGCAGCCAGCACATTAAACAAATTTAACGATAAGTTAACAGTGATGTATGATGTGATCTCTTGTAATCCATATGAAAACTCAGAAGATATTTTAGAAACTATAAAATTAGTACTGCAAATTCCCCCTCCATTCTATCTTTCAGTAAATAATCTAATTTTCTTCGAGGGAACTCCTCTTTATCGTAGAGCATTGCAAGATGGATATATAAAACAAGAATCAGACTCAGCTGAAATGTTAAATTACTGGGATAGGTGGCAGCATATAAAATTAAAAAAGAAAAATCCTTATCTAAATCTTTTATTGAATTTAATGCGGGGCCCAGCAACGAAAACAAGATTAGGATTAATGCCAAGGTCTTTAGTAAAAATTTTGATAAAACCGCAAAGAGTTTCATATCATATAAAACACGAGTTACCGACGAAAACAGTAGGATCAGCAGTTTCTGTAATGGATTATTTCCGAGAGAACATAGCAAAGCCAGTTTACAGGTCGATGCCAGTAGAATTTAAAACTTGGTATGATCAAGTCAGGTATAAAGCGTAGGGTCTTTTACACCGCTCCAATAAAAACTTTTTTTCCTCAGCATGCAGTTTAGACATTTTCCGCAGTGCTCTAACTTATTTTTATTTTTGCTCTCGACATAACAACTATAAGTTAAATCAAAGGGAACATTTAATTTCTCTCCAAGTTTGATCACTTCTATCTTATCTAACTCAATTAAAGGGGCAAGAATTTTGTATTCGCCGTCGTGAGTTCCTTCTTCAGCCAATTCGTTTATCTTTTTTAAAAATTTAGGAGTTGTATCCTTCATATGTTCCCTGCCTTCGTTCTTAAGCCCGATTATTATTTCATACCTTTCTTTATTTTTCAAGAACTCTGATTCTGCAAAAGCCAAAGCGTTAATTAAGAATATTGAATTCCTTGCAGGGACCCACCAATTAATGATATCTTTGCTAGTATCCTCCAAATCTTTTTCACTAGTCTCTTTGTATTTTCCTTTTTTATTTATTGAAGAAACACTTATCTTTCCGAGCCATTTCAAATCTATTTTAATAAAATCTGCTTTTAACCTTTTGGCAATTTTTCTGCTACAGTGTTCTTCTTCTTTCAATGCTCTTTGCCCATAATCGAAAAACAAAAATTTTAATTTTGAATATTTTTCTTTTACAAGATAGGAAGCTACAACACTATCCAAACCTCCTGAGCAGAGAATTATTGCATTTTTCATCTTCTTATTTTATATAAAAAACCTTATAAAACTCTCTTTAATTAATACTTTTTATGACTGTCGTTGCCCAACTAAAAAAAGGAGATAAAGTAATCCTTGATGGAGAAGTTTTTACTGTGGAGAACATTGAATTCTCAAAAATTGGGAAGATGGGGAAATCTAAATGCAGATTAGAAACCTTAACCAAAAGCAAGGAAAAGAAGATATTTATACTGCAAACTGATCAGGAGATTGAATTGCAATAGATTTAAAATTCTTTTTTCATTTAAATTTACTATGAATTACATTATTATAACTAGTTACGGAGAGGTTAATGCTACTGAAAAAGCAGTTTCTTCAATACTTCCACAACTACAAGAAGATACAAAGTTGATTGTCTCAGATCCATTTCCAGAAACAAAATGGATGCTTGAAGAAAAATTTCCAAACGTAGAATATTTTGAAGACCCCGATCAAGGAAAGAGCAGAGCTTTAAATTTATTATTTCGAAAATTATGGTCTGAAGATAAAAACAGCATTTTGATTTTAACCGATGGTGATGTTTACTTAAGAGATAATTCAGTAGCTGAAATCCTTAAAAAATTTGAAGATTCGAAAGTTGGATGTGTTTCAGGAAGACCTGTTTCGATCAATCCCAGAGAAGATAGATTTGGCTATTGGTCTCATTTTCTGGTGGATATTGGAGCCCATGAAATTTCAAGGAAAAAAAGATATGAGAAAGGAAAATTTTTGGAAATGACTGGATATTTATTTGCATTCAGAAACGGCGTAATAAAAGAAATCCCTGTAGATGTAGCAGAAGATACAATTATTCCTTATTACTTTTACAAAAATGGATACAAAATCGCCTATGCAGAAAATTCGATAGTGAACGTTAAATGGCCGACTCATTTTAAAGACTGGATGAAGCAGAAGAAGAGAGCCGCAGATGCCCATTCAAAATTAAAAAAATATGCACCCGATTTCCCAAAGGTCAAATCCTTTTCAGGAGAAGTTATTGGTGGTCTGATGAACTTGCATCATATTTTCACTTACCCAAAAAACTTCAAAGAGTTTATCTGGACTTTGCAATTATTTCCAGCAAGGCTTTACATGTGGATTTCATTGCGAAAAGACTTATTCCATAAAAAGGGATATAAAGATGGATGGAGAGAAGATCTAGAAGTTAAATCAACTAGGACTTTAGATTAGCTAATTCTTTTTCTAATTCTTTTAAATTTTCAACAACGATTGTATCTTTATTATGACACATAACGCAAATTCGGTAATCTTTGTTTATTGTCTTTTTATCCTCGACTAATGCAATTATCGGAATTTTCTTAGCATAACCGTATCCTAGTTCCCAGGCAGTTCCAGAACTAATCCCTTTCCAGTCTAAAATAGCAACAATAACATCGCACCAGTCTATCCTGTCTCTATTCTCGCTAAATATCGGTTCGGAATTCATCCCATCTTCGAAAACACCCATATCTCTATGTGGAAGATAGGTTTTTCCAAATTTCCTGCAAACTTTATCAACTTCCTCCAGTTTGTCTCGATCTTTTTTCTCTCTCAAGCAACCAGCAACATAAATATTCATATCCTATATTTTAATAACTAAATTTAAAAATATACCTTATAAAGTAATTGAGGGGTTAAGATGAAATTTAATAGGGATTGCAGGTCTTTTCCAGGAGTTTATGCATGCGAGATTATGAAAGCAGAAGGCTATGAAGATTGCTCAAATTGCAAATTCTACGAACCAATCACGAAAAAGATCCTAATCATGCAGTTAGGTGCGATGGGAGACGTAGTCAGAAGCACTTCAATTTTGCCGGCAATAAAAGAAAAGTATGGGAGAGATATAAAAATCACATGGCTAACTTCAGGTGAATGTAAATTTTTCTTGGAGAATAGTCAGCATGTGGATGAAATTTTAATTTACAGCCCAGAAATCAATTTGAGACTGCAACAGGAAAGATTTGATGTCTTGTTTAATCTGGAAATCTCTCCTCCTGCCACAATTTTAGCAAACCTTGTGGATGCAAAAGAAAAATTCGGTTATTATTTTAATAAAGATGGGCATCCATCTACTTTCAATAAAGGGGCAGAAACATATTTGCATTCGGCTTTTTCAGATTATCTAAACAGAACAACAAAGAAACCTTATCAGGAGATGATATTTGAGGCTTTAAATTTGGAATACAAAAAACAAGGTTATTCATTCAAGCCCAAGATAGATAAAGCATATGCTCAACGCTTTTTAGAAAAGAACAGATTAAAAAGTGATGATAAAATTGTTGGAATCAATATGGGCTCTGCATCAAGATTCCCATCAAAAACATGGCATCTAGACGAAGTTAAAGAATTGATTTCCAAATTAGGGAGCAAATATAAAGTTATTTTATTGGGTGGGCCAAATGAGATTAATAAGCAAGAAGAGTTTAAAAAAATAGCAATAACAAATGATTTCAATAATACCTTGGAGGAATTCTGTTCAGTCTTGAGCATATGTAATGTACTAATTACTGGAGACTCTCTGCATTTACACTTAGCAATCGCAATGGGAAAACCTACAATCGCATTATTTTTCACAACACCGCCTTGGCAGATTGAATCTTACGATTTTCTGAAAGTATTAACTTCGAACTTGCTTGAAAATTATTATATGTCCGATCTATACCATGAAGAACTTACAAAAAGCATATCATCAAATGAGGTTTTGGAATGCCTGAAGAGCATGTAGTCGTTGTAACGGGAATTGTAAAGTTTAGAGATAAAATCCTTTTATTAAAGCGCAATAAGAGTATGGAAATGCATCCAAACAAATGGTCTTTCCCAGGAGGAAAAGTTATTTCTGGAGAAAGTCTATTTGAGGCATTGAAGAGGGAAATCAAGGAGGAAACAAATTTGGAAATTTTAGAGTGGAAAAAAGATATTTCTGATTTTGCTTTTACTCGCCCATCTGGAAAGAATACAATTGGTTTTTGTTTCTTAGTTAATTCAATTTCAGAAAATGCAAAATTAAGTAAAGAGTTCACTGATTTTGTATGGGTACATCCTAAAGATATAGAAAGTTATGATCTAATCCCATTTTTAAAAGAAGAGGTTAAAAAAGCTTTTAATGTCTAGAAACCATTAATCTTTTTAAATTATATCTTTTGAGTTTGTTATATGGATTTATCAGAATTTTCAAAAAAGAGGATTCTCGTAGTAGGAGATATTATGCTTGATTGGTATTTAGATGGAAAAATAACCAGATTGAATCCAGAAGAACCGGGGGCACCGGAAATAGATATAACCAATAATAAATACGTTCTCGGAGGAGCAGCTAATGTAGCAGCGAATATAGCAAGTCTAGGAGGACACGCTTCTCTTTTAGGAGTTGTAGGAAATGATCAGTATGGTAAAGAAATAGAAAGATTGTGCAAGATATATGGTATATTTCCTATTTTACTAATTGATGAAAAAAGACCTACAACTATCAAGCTAAGACTAATGGCTGGTAAGAGGCATATAGCAAGGGCGAGTATGGAAGATAGAACTCCAATCTCAGAATGCCTTGAAGAGAAATGTGCTTCTTTTCTAAATGGAAGACGGGATGATGTAATTTTAATCTCGGATTATAACAAAGGATTATTAACGCAAAAGGTTTCAAAGAAGATAATCGAATATTCAAAGAGAACAAATACTCTGACCCTAGTTGATCCAAAACCAGAAAATATTATGAACTTTCAGGAAGCAGATCTTATTTGCCCTAATTTAGAAGAAGCTAAAAAAATTGTTGGAAACTTAGCCGATTATGAAGATATAGGAAAGGCTCTCAAAGAAAAAATAGATTGTAAGTATGCCTTGGTTACATGTGGAGAAAATGGAATGTTTTGTTATAATGATAACGGATTTCATCGTGTCAATACTGTCGCAAAAGCTGTATACGATGTATCCGGTGCAGGCGATACAGTTATAGCTTCAATGGCTCTAGCTTTAAGTTCTGGCTATTCTATAGAAGGAGCAATGGATATAGCTAATCATGCAGCAGGCATTGTTGTAGGAAAAATAGGAACTGCAACGTGTTCGATAGATGAATTAACCGAGGCAATCAAAAATGAAAAGCAAACCAGAAACTCATGAAAAGATGTGGGGTGAGGAAAAATGGATTGTTAATGAAGAATATTGTGGCAAAAGGATGTTAATTAGACAAGGATTCTACTCCTCTTACCATAAGCACGACTCTAAGAAAGAAACGTTTTATGTAGAAGGTGGGTCTCTAGAGCTAATACACCAAGGAAAGCATTTGATTCTGCATGATGGGGAATCATTGAATATTAATCCTAGAGAGTACCATAGTTTTAGAGCATTGGAGGATACTGTCTTCTTCGAATTCTCAACACACCATGAAGATTCAGATACTTATCGACTTACACAAAGCTCTAGCGGAGATCATGACAAATGGAAAAAAGAGATTGAAGGTGTTGCTAAAAATGGATAAAGCTATTTTTCTTGATAGGGATGGTACAATTAACGTCGATAAAGGGTATGTTTACAAAGTAGAAGACCTTGAATTTGTGGAAAAGGCTGTTGAAGGACTAAAGCTTCTGCAGAAGTCGGAATATCAATTGATAATAATAACGGGACAATCCGGAATTGGGAGAGGAAAATATTTAGAAGAGGATTATCATAAATTTATGGATCACATGTATTTGCAATTAGTAAGACACAATATATTGATTGATGGAGAATATTTCTGTCCGCATCATCCTGAAAATGGGATTGGGGAATATAAAGTTGATTGTGAGTGCAGAAAACCAAAAATAGGAATGTTGGAAAAAGCAGCTAGGGAATTTGATATTGATCTAAACGAAAGTTGGGTGATTGGAGATAAGACGGATGATATAGAAATGGGAAGAAGAGCGGGATGCAGGACAATTCTTGTTAAAACTGGAAAAGCAGGAGAAGATGGAAATTATGATGCCAAATCAGATTATGTAGCAAGAGATTTACTCGAAGTTGCGGAGATAATTAGAAGATGAATCAAAAGATTAAATCGAGAGAAGAACTAAGATGGATAGTTAATGATTTAAGACAAAGAGGTAAAAAAATAGTGACAACTAACGGTACTTTTGATATATTACATACTGCTCATTTAAGATTGTTGCAAAAAGCTAAATCTTTAGGTGATGTGTTAATTGTTTTAATTAATAGTGATGCATCTGTCAAAAAATTTAAGGGAGAAAAAAGACCGATTATTACAGAAAATGAAAGGGCTGAACACCTTGCTCATTTATCTTCAACGGATTATATCGCTATTTTTGATGAAGATAACCCACTAAAATTATTAAAAGATTTAAGGCCAAATTTCCATGTAAAGGGAGGTTCGTTTATTCCGGAGAGGATTAAAGAAGAGAAAAAACTTTTAGAGCCATGGAAGGGTGAGTTAAAAGTATTTGATTTAGAGGAAGGATATTCAACAACGAATATTATTTCTAAGATTTTGGAGGCCTACAAGAATGAGAAAATTTGACAAATCACAGATAAAGTTTATGAGCTTAACCAGAAGGGAATCGAAAACGAATCTTCATGATATTTTAATAGATCCAGATTCCGCTCCAAAAATACTTTCTCAGCATGAGAGATCAAAACTTGAAGAGATAGCAGAATCTATGAAAGAATCCAGATCAAAGGAAAGACCTGTTGTTTTTGCATTCGGTGCTCATCTGATTAAGAATGGATTATCGAGGATAATGATTGAACTGATGAAATTTGGTTACGTCCAGCAGATGCTTGTAAATGAAGCTGTTGTTATACATGATTGGGAATTTGCTTTTCAAGGAAAAACCGAAGAGAACGTTGCAAGATACATTGAAAAAGGCCAGTTTGGATTGTGGGATGAAACCGGGAGATATATCGGGAATGCGATTAAATGTGGAGTAGAAAACGGGATTGGATATGGACACTCTGTTGGAAGATTTATCGAGAATGGTGTTGCTGGAAATTTAAAAGCAGAGCATCCCTACAAAGAGCACAGTGTTGTCGGTCAAGCCTTTAGAATGGGAATACCCCTAGCTGTCGGTGTTAACTTAGGACAGGCAATAATCCACAAACATCCAGGATTTGACTGGAGTGTTGCGGGAAGAGCATCACAAATAGATATTGATAGATTTGACAATACAATCTATAATTTAGAAGGAGGAGTTTATCTATCGATTGGTTCTGCAGTTTTATCACCGCAAATATTTGAAAAGTCATTATCGGCAGCAAAAAATGTTGGATATGGTGGTAAAAATATCAGATTGAAACGTTTTAGGATTTATGTGAACGATATTCAGCCAAGTACCTGGGACTGGTCTAAAGGAGAACCTCCAAAAGATAATCCTGCATACTATTTGAGGTTTATGAAAACTTTTTCTAGGATGGGGGGAAGATCAGAATACATTGAAATGGATAACGTTAAATTTTTGCATAATCTTTATCATCTACTAAAATGAAACTAATAAAACAAGGTGCGGAATCAACAATTTTTTTAGATAAAAATAAAATAATAAAGCACAGAATCAAAAAATCTTACAGAATAAAAGGCATTGATGACAAAATAAGAAAATTCAGGACAAGAAGCGAAGCAAAATTATTGCAAAAAGCAAAAATTAATGTTCCTAAAGTTTTAAATGTCGATGACAAAGAAATGAAGATAGAGATGGAATACATCCAAGGAGATCTGCTGAAAGATGTTTTTGATGGATTAAATGAAAGGGAAAGACTAGTAATATGCAAAAGTTTAGGAGAAGAAATTTCAAAACTACATTCTCAAAACATTATTCATGGAGATCTAACGACGTCAAATTTAATTCTAAAAGACAATAAAATTTATTTCATTGATTTCGGCCTTGGATTTTTCTCACATAAACTGGAAGATAAGGCTGTTGATTTGAGATTATTAAGACAAGCGCTTGAATCAAAACATTACAAATCTTTTCCAAAAACTTACAATGAAATATTAAAAAACTACAAGCATTCTGACGTTAAAAAAAGATTAGAAAAAGTCGATTCAAGAGGGAGATATAAAAGGAGAAAATAATCTTTGCAGTTTAGAAATTCTTATAATGTTTATTTCTTACAGTATAATCAATGATAAAGATAGGAATTATCGGTGGCTCAGGGCTTGATGATCCTAAACTTCTTCAAGACTTTAGAGAGATTGAGGTTGATACGAAATATGGTAAACCTAGCGACAAATTGACCGTTGGGAAAATAGGTAATGTAGAAGTTTTCATTTTGGCAAGACACGGGAAAGGACATTTTCTACCACCAACGCAGGTTGACTATCGAGCTAATATCCAAGCATTAAAAGAACAAAATGTAGATTATATTTTAGCGACAACTGCGTGTGGCTCATTAAGAGAAGGAATTGGAAGAGGAGATTTTGTAATTTTAGATCAATTCATAGATTTTACAAGGCATAGAAAAATAAGTTTCCATGAAGATTTCAGATACGGAATAAAACATACTGCGATGGCAACTCCTTTCGACGAAAAATTAAGAAAGACTTTAATTGAAATTTCTAAAAATTTAGGATTTAAAACACATGAGAAAGGAACAGTGATTACGATTGAAGGTCCTCGTTTTTCTACAAAAGCAGAATCTCATATGTTTCGATCATGGGGTGCAGATGTGATTAATATGAGCATAGCTCCAGAATGTATTTTAGCAAATGAAGCGGGGATTCCGTATGCAGCAATTGCAATGTCGACAGATTATGATAGTTGGCTGGAAACCGAGGAAGCAGTTACATGGAAAGAAGTTTTGAAAGTGTTTAAAAGCAACTCTGAAAATGTTAAAAAATTGTTGATAGGATCAGTTAAAAAATTAGGAGAAGAAAAATTTGATTTAAAAAAACACATAAGAACAATTCCACACTGGCCAAAGCAAGGAATCATGTTCAGAGATATTACAACACTATTAAAAGATCCAAAAGCCTTCAGTCATGTTATAGATACATTTGCTGAAAGGTACAAGAATAAAGATATAAACAAAATTATCGGCATTGAATCCCGCGGTTTTATCTTTGGTTCTGCACTTGCTCATAAACTAAACCTTCCATTTATTCCGGTTAGGAAACCAAATAAACTTCCAGCAGAAACTGTATCAGAAGAATATGAATTGGAGTATGGAAGAGACAAAGTTGAAATTCACAAAGATGCAATTAATCAAGGAGACAAAGTTCTAATTATAGATGATCTTGTGGCAACTTCAGGCACTTGTTTAGCTGCATGTAATCTTGTTAAAAAACTTGGAGGAGAGATAGTTGAATGTGGTTTTGTAATAGAATTGCCGGACCTTAAAGGTAGAGAAAGATTAGAAAGTGCAGGTTATAAAGTATTTTCTTTGATTCAATTTGAAGGAGAATAACAATCTTTTTAAAATCGCTTTCTAATAATCTTTTTATAGTCCCGTGGTGTAGCGGTCAAGCATAGGGGCCTTTGGAGCCCTTGACCCAGGTTCGAATCCTGGCGGGACTATCTTGAGGAAAAAATGAACAAAAAACATTTCGTATCAATATTCATATTAGCAATTATGATATTAAGCGTTTTGGGAATTGCACTTCAATACACAGCAGATAGTTCTCAAGATGTTAAAATAAATGGATATAAGTTTACACAATACCAAGGCGGATGGATAACGTATATTAACGACAAGCAGATATTAATCCCAACACAACCAGATTTACTTAGTTTTCAACAAACTCCAGATATTACCTTTGCAGATTTGAATAAAGCGAGCAAGATTTACTTTTCTTCAAACCCAAATAACCAGCTTCCGCAAAATGCACTTTTCTCAATTCAAAATAATATATTTCCTTATCTTAATAACGTTGTAGTTGCCTGCACTGAAGATTCTGAAGCATGTGCTAATTTACCTTTGAAAACTTGCAAAGATGCAACGGCAGGAGCAATTGTAATCCAAGCACAATTATCAAATAACTCAATAACGTCATTCAACAACAACTGTCTTCTAGTTGAAGGGCCAACAGGCTTAATAACACAACAGGTGGATGCTCTGGTATTGCAGTTATATGGGATAAAATAATATGAAAGAAAGAACTTTGCTAATCATTGTCGCAATTGTATTTTTATTAGCAACACTCTCTCCATTAGTCATAAGAAAAAACCCGAATGAATACAACTATAATGATTTTAAATTACAAAAGACGCCTACTGGATGGGTGACGTGGGCTTACAAAGGAGAGCAACCATATTTATTGCAGTTAAGGCATGATCCTAAAAACTTGGAAAACATTTCCGTAGATAAGAACATTAGGGATTTAGTTTTATCAAAGCCTTCTTTAGCAACAACCATCGATAAAAACCTGACTTCAAGAGCAGTTTTAGGGGCTATAGACATTGCAAATATTTTAGGAAGAAGACTTGGCTTGTATGGAATCCAAGTTATAGGTGCTACAACTGAATTTGCAAACGAGGGGACTGATGTAATTAACTGCAGCGATGTTCAGGAAAATATGAATGTTGCAGTTTTAAGGCTTGGAGAAAAAACAGAAGTCAAACTGGAAGATAGATGCATTATCATTCAAGGAGAAACTGAAGAAGATATTAATCGAGCTGCAGACAGGTTTGTCTACAACATCTTAGAAGTCATGCCTTAGACCAAATATTTTATTCCTTTTTCAAATGATGTAGGATTAAAATCAAAATCTTTTTTTATCTCGTCAAGATTACAGGTTTTATCAAGTAATTGGCTTTTGTCTAAAATTTTTATTATGAATCTAGGGATATTTATTTTTATAGCTTTTTTAGAGAATACTTTGCATGCCTTACCTATTATCTCATTAAAACTCAAAACTTCTCCGCCGATAAAGTAGATTTTATTTTTCTTTTCAGATTTTATCATCTTGATTATTATATCAACCAAATCTTCAACGAATAACGGCTGCAGTTTCATTTTCCCGTTTCCCGGAACAATGGCAATTGAAAACTTCCTCAAGATAGATATTATTTTTTCTAAATCCTTGCGGTTATATCTCCCGTAAATAACTGTTGGTCTTAAAATGATGTAATTCAACTCAGAATTTTTAATAAGATCTTCCGCAGCTCTTTTAGATTTTCCATACTTGGTGTCTAGGATTGCATTATAAGAACTAATAAAAATAAATTTCTTTACTTTGTTTGTAACACAAACATCTACAAGATTTGCAGTGCCTTGATAATTTACTTTAAACACATCTCCTTTTGTTATCCCAGCTAGATGTACGACGACATCAACCTTGCTTGCCTCAATTAAAATTTCCTTGTCAAATAAATTTCCGATAAAGAGATTAATTCCATTAGTAGAAATTTTCTTCCTAGATAATATATTGACTTCGTAGTTTTCAAGTTTGTCTAATAAATTTTTTCCAACGAATCCAGAAGCACCTGTAACTAATATTTTCATGCAAACATCGTTTTTGTAAAATATTTATAAAAATATCTTGGCCTTAAGTAATATCCAACTAAAGCCTTCTCCTGATATTTCATTATCATATCTTCAGAGAGTTCAGGATGATCAAAAGTGACATGGAAATTGTCGAATAAATCGTAGTTATCTGTTTTAATTTTTTCCTTGACAATGTCATAGAACTCTGTTCCAGGAATCGGCGTACAGATTGTGAAGTTGGCAAAGTCTGTGTTCAGTTTTTTAGAATATTTTAAAGTAGCTTTTACAGTATCTTCAGTATCATTTTCTAAGCCAATAACATAAAACCCGACGACTTTCATTCCTATTTTGTCGCAGTGCTTGATCATCTTTTCCTGATACTCCAATGCTATAGGCATCCTCTTGCTCTTCCTTAAAACATCCAGATCAGCGGATTCGATTCCTACTTTTAATGACCTAAATCCTGCCGAGTGCATCAAGTCAAGCAAGCTTTCGTCTACCCTATCAAGCCGGGTTTCACATCCAAATTCTATATCTATTTTATTTTTTATTATTTCATTGCACAAATCTTCTGTCCTCTTTTTTATTAAAGTAAACAAAGGGTCTCTAAACTGTACTCCTTTAACGTTGAATCTTTCTTTTAGATATTTTAACTCTCCAATAACATTATTTACGCTCCTCATCCTATACTTGCTTCCTAAATTGGATTCAGAAATATAAGGACAGTAGTTGCAGCCATATGTGCATCCTCTGCTTGATAAAACAAATGTAAACGGTTTTTTTGTTATAATCGGGCTGTAAGAGAACTTTTCAATTTCAAACATGCTCCAGTCAGGATAAGGCAATTCATCTAGATTGGAAATAGGAGAACTAACTAAACCATTCGGAATATCTTTTTTAGTTTTTATCTTGCCTAGCACATTTTCAACGTCGCCTTTTATAATAAACTCAGCATCCCCGAAAAGCTCGGGCTTCATTGCAGGAAAAGGACCTATCACTCCGGTCTTTATCCCATTATCTTTTAAGTATTTTAAATATTTAATTTCATAGCTGTGATTTGGCATGCTGCCGTGCATGATAACTAGATCCGCTTCTTTCAGATCATCAATAGAGTTGTTGGAAAAATATTTTTTAATGATTGAGACTTCATGACCATTATTTTTCATTACGGTAGCACCATAAGCATAAGGCATGTATGGGAAATTTTCCTTGCTCGTTCTTAGTCCAGTCAATAATTTTCCAAGAAAAGACCTGCCAGCATTAAAGCTAGTTCCATATCCGCCGTTATAATCACGGTAAACTTTCTTGCCAGATTCTACTTCTAGGAATGCAACCTTCATATGACTAATAGATTTAATTATGTTTTTAAGTCTTTTTAATATACTTTGGATATGCAACCAAGAATTTTAGTTGGGTGCCCGACAAGCTTTCATAAAGAGTATGCCCTGAAACAGTATGCTGAAGCAATAAAGAGATTAACGTATAAGAATCACGACGTTCTCTTAGTTGATAATTCTCAAAGTGAGGACTATCTAAAAAAAATAAAAACATTTGGCATTCCGGTAATAAAGGGTCCCTATTTTGAATCTGCGCGCGACAGGATAGTTGCATCAAGGAACATTCTTAGGCAGAAAGTTATTGATGAGGATTATGATTATTTTTTTAGCTTAGAACAGGATGTTTTACCCCCTGCGGACATATTGGAAAAATTAACTGCGCATAACAAAAAAGTTATTTCTGCAGTTTATTTCGCTGACAACGTAATCCCAGGAGAAACCTTATCAAGATTAATTCCTTTAGCTTATATTTTAGAAGATGAGAAAACACTTTCAATGCGTCCATTAAATGAAGGAGAGCTTTGGAAGAAGCCTGGATTGATGAAGGTTGTATCAGCTGGATTAGGATGTGTTTTAATACATAGAGAGATTCTAAAAGAAATTCAGTTTAGGCATGATCTGGATTCTTTCGACGACAGATGGTTTTTCATTGATGCTTATCATAAAAAAATCCCGGTATATGTAGACACCTCGATAAAGTGCAAACACTTGATTTATAACCGACCTTATCCATGGAAGGAAATAAAAAAATGAAAACTGAAATTGAAGGGAAATTTCTGGACATAAATAAAGAAGAGTTAAGAAAGAAATTAGTTTTGTTTAAGGCAGAACTAGTGCATAAAGAAAGATTAATGAAACGTATGAACTTTGATTATGAAGACCATCGTCTAGAAAAGATTGGTGGATGGGTTAGAGTTAGGGATGAAGGCGATAAAATATCGTTGGCATATAAGCAACTAAATGATCGGACATTGCATGGAACAAAGGAGATAAGTTTAATCATTAATGATTTTGAGGATGCCTGTACATTTCTAAAGTCCATAGGTCTAAGAAAAATTTCTTATCAGGAAACAAAAAGAGAAAGTTGGCTTCTTGATAACGTTGGAATAACAATTGATACATGGCCGTGGATTCCTCCTTTTGTAGAATTGGAAGGTGAGACAGAAGAGTCTTTAAAGGTAGTATGTAAAAAACTCGGATTAAACTGGAATGACGTGATGCATGGAAGTGTGGAAACTGCATACCAATCTCACTTTAATGTTTCAGAGTCTGAAATAGACAACGTGGAATCAATTACTTTTATTCCAACTCCAAACTGGCTGGAAGAAAGGAGAAAGAAATGAAAAAAATCTTAGTTGGATGCCCGACATCAGATTATCATGAGTATGCTTTGCATGAATATGCAGAAGCAGTTAGATCATTAACATATCCTAACCATGACATTCTCCTTGTTGACAACTCAAGGGAGAATTCTTATTTTGAAAAATTAAAATCGCTAAACTTGCCTGCAGTAAAAGGACCGTGGCATGATGAAGCAAGGGAAAGGATTGTAGCATCTAGAAACATAATCCGGCAAAGAGTTCTCGACGAGGATTATGATTATTTCCTATCGTTAGAGCAAGATGTTATCCCGCCAAATGACATTATTGAAAGATTGCTGAGCCATAAGAAGAGAGTCATTACCGGGATTTATTTCAATTATATAAATGCGAAAGAGGGGATTGAACTAGCTCCGGTAGTTTGGTCAAAAGTGAATATGGAAAAAGAAGAAAGATTTTTTTTAAGGCCTGATCAGCTTAATAAAGGTCTGTTGAAGATTGCGGTGTCTGGTTTAGGTTGTATATTAATACACAGATCTGTTTTGGAAAAAATAAAATTCAGATATGATAAAAAATATCCGTCATTCGACGATATCTTCTTTGGATTAGACTGCAAAGACAACAATTTCAGAGTTTATGCTGACACAAATATAATCTGCAAGCATCTAATAAAAAACAGACCATGGAGCTGGAAGAATCTAAAATAAATATGAAAAAGATATTGGTTGGAAGTCCAGTTAATGAGATGTATGATTATTGCATTAAAGAATATGCAGATGCACTTACCTCTTTGAGTTATGAAAATTATGATATTTTGCTCGTCGATAATTCGAAAGGTGATTCTTTTTATAAAAAGTTGGGATCTATGAACCTTCCGGTGATAAAAGGAGAATATTTTGAAGAGCCCAGAGATAGGATGATACATGGCAGGAATTTGTTGAGAGAAAAAGCAATAAATGAAGGATATGATTTCTTTCTGAATGTTGATCAGGATGTTATCCCCCCAAAGGATATTATCGAAAGATTTTTGCAACATAAAAAAAGAGTTGTTACTGGAATTTATTTTAACTACAGAAAATTTACTCCAAGAAAATTAGGGGAAAAAGAAGGAGAAAGATACGGGGATTTGTTCCCAACAATCTGGAAGTTTACAAATAAAAAAGATGTTTTGATGCAATTAAGAGAAAATGAGTTAACTGGAGAGCTAGTTCAGATCGCATCGTGCGGCTCAGGCTGCTTGTTTATCCACAATTCGATTTTAAAGAAAATAAAATTTCACTACACAAAGGAACATGATAATAAAGAAAAAAATTATTTTGTTTTCGATGACGTTTATTTTTGCAAGGATCTGATGGAGTTAAAGATTCCAATATATGCAGATACATCAATGATATGCAAGCATTTGATAAAGGATAAAGGATGGACCTGGGCCGATTATTATTCGAAACAGGATAATAATGTTTAAATATATGCTTATCTTATTGGAAGTATGCCAAAAGAGACATTAATTGGAGAGATAATGAGCTTTTACAGCCATGTGAATGTAATAGCAATTCAGCTTTCTGGCCCTTTAAAAGCAGGAGATAAGATCCATGTAAAAGGAGCTACAACTGACTTCACTCAGAAAGTAGATTCCATACAAATAGAGCATAAAAAAGTTGCAGCGGCGAAAAAAGGAGATTCTGTTGGTATTAAAGTAAAGGACAAGGCAAGGAAAAACGATAAGGTTTATAAAGTCGAATAATCGCAGCAACTTCTGAGATAGGTCAGTGAAAGCTTGCCTATACTGGAAATCATTTCTAGTTATTGGTAGGGCTTTTTGAAGATAAAATAAACAAAATGGCAAGAATGCACTCACGAAAAAAAGGAAAATCTGCAAGTAAGAAGCCTTTAACTGTGAGGAAGGTTATGTGGCAGAGATATGACAAGAATGAGATAGTGCAGTTGATCGTTAAACTCGCTAAGTCTCAAAAAACTCCATCACAAATAGGGATAATCTTGAGAGATTCATATGGAATTCCTAGTGTTGCCCAATTAACTGAAAAATCAATAACACAGATACTTGCAGAGGAAAAATTGCTTCCAAAACTTCCAGAGGATTTACTGAGCTTGATAAAAAAATATGTTAAGATTACAAGGCATACTGGAGTAAACAAAAAAGATCAGCCATCAAAACGCGGATTACAGTTAACAGAATCAAAAATAAAAAGGCTTGCAAAATATTACAAAAGAGTTGAGAAGATTCCTCAAAACTGGAGATTCTCTAGGGAACAAGCATCTCTGTTTATTGAATGATGATGCATTCATTTCTTGAAAAAATAAAACAGGAAGCTGAAAAATTTAAAAAATCAGATGGGACTGTTAAAGTAATTTCTCATTTAGATGCTGACGGCTTATCTTCTGCTGCAATACTTACAAAAGCATTAAAGAGACTTGACAAGAGGTTTGCTTTGACGATTGTAAAACAACTTTCTCCTAATATTCTTTCTCAGTTTAAAGCTGAAGCGTATGAAACTTTCCTGTTTGTTGACCTTGGATCTGGAAATCTGGAAGATATAAAGAAGAATATAAAAGCAAAAAATATCATTATACTTGATCATCACCAGCCCCAGCAGACGGAGAATTCTTTTTCTCACTTAAACCCGATACTATTCGGATTAGATGGAAATAAAGAAGTTTCCGGAGCAGGACTTGCATATCTTTTTGCAAAATTTCTTGATGAAAAGAATCAGGATTTAGCACCGATAGCATTGATAGGAGCCATTGGGGATAATCAGGAAAGCAAAGGATTCATTTCTCTTAATAATCTTATTTTAGAAGATGCTAAGCCTTATCTGGAGATAGTTACAGGATTAAGAATGTTTGGAGCCCAGACTAGACCGCTGTTTAAAATTCTGCAATATTCGACAGACCCTTATGTTCCAGGAATAACCGGAAGCGAACAGGCTGCAAGAAAATTTTTAAGAGAGATCGGATTGGATCCTGAAAAAAAATTAATTCATTTAGATAAGGAAGAAATGAAAAAATTAGTTACTTCAATAATATTGCAAAGACTTGGCTCAGAAGAAAATCCTGATGACGTGCTTGGCCTGATTTATCTTTTAAAATCAGAGCAGGAGGAATCCCCGACTAAAGACTTGAGAGAATTTTCAACATTGCTGAATTCATGCGGCAGACTCAACAAACCAACACTCGGAATAGCGGCTTGCATGCAAGACAGTAAGTTAAAACAAGCTGCGATAAATGCACTTATTGATTATAAAAAAGAGCTGATAAATTCACTGAATTGGTTCCATAACAATAAAGACAAAGTAATCGAAATGGAAGGTTTGGTCATCATCAATGCAGAGAACAATGTGAGAGATACAATAGTCGGAACACTAACTTCGATGATAGCAAAGTTCAACATCTATCAAGAGAATACAATTATAATTTCGCTGGCGCATTCTGTAGACGAAAATACTAAAATATCAATTAGGTGTTCTGGTCATAACCCTAAAGTTAATTTGAAAGAAATGCTTGATTCTGTAACTTCAAAACTTGGATTTCAAGCTGGCGGGCATAGAAATGCTGCTGGTGCACTAATTTCTAGAGAAAAAGAAGAGGAATTTATAGAGCTGGCTAAGGCGCTAAACGGGAAAACAATAATTTTATAAACGAATTTTTGCAGTTTAGAAAGATGGCAAAACAAGAAATAAAGGGAAAGAAAAAGCACTGGTATTCGATATTGCCAACCGCGAATTTTAGAATTCCTGAGATAGGAGAGACATTGACGGCTGATCCGCTAAAACTAGTTGGAAAGACTGTGACGATGAATGGGATGGACTTAATAAGAGACCCAAAAAGGCAAAACGTTAAAATTACTTTCAGGATTATTGAGATAAAAGACAATAAAGCAATTACAGAAGTGAAGAGCTTTCAGATGCTAAGCAGTGCTGTTAGGAGATTAATCAGCAATGGAAAAAGCAAGATAGATTCTTCTATTAAACTTGAGACAAAAGATAATATCCCTGTTGTTGCAAAGCCGATAATAATCACAAAATCAAAGACTTCAAATGCAGTCTTGACTAATTTAAGAAAAACTTCTGAAGAATTTTTGAAATCGGCTGTTAAGAAACTAACTTATCAAGAAACAATTAGCTTATTGCTAGAAGCTAGATTGCAGTCACAACTGAGAGAGCATTTAAAAAAAGTTTATCCAGTTACTGCCTGTCATATAAGAATATTTGAAAAGCAATAATTTAATAAACGAATTCTATTAAAAAAATTATCAGGCCTGTATAGCTCAATGGTAGAGCAATTAAGAAAGCTCAGTTGCCTTGTAAGC
>CAYIWL010000011.1:0-22164 GCA_964367085.1 Candidatus Woesearchaeota archaeon | reverse complement strand
TGAACTTGTCTTCGTTTGCTAATACGCATTTTGTCATGAAATTCTCTCTTAAAATGGTCTCATCATTTTCAAGTGCTTCTTTAAAGCTCATAACTTTGGCGCCTTCAGATCTGACTACGTACTTATCTAAGTTGTCTCCAGGATTTAATTTATTCAAATCCAATTCAGAAACATCTACTGAAATTCCAATTCCATATTTGAAGTTTGGCATGTTTAATTCTTTAAACTTCTCAAAAGCCTCTAATCTTCTGTCTAACATCCAGTCTGGCTCGTTCAACCTTTCAGATATCCTTATTATTGTTTTTTCATTTGGCATTTTTTTATCCTATGCTGCCTTCCATTTCAAGCTCAATTAGCTTGTTCAATTCAACTGCGTATTCAAGAGGAAGCTGCTTTACAACAGGCTCGATAAAACCAGAAACCACCATCTGCATTGCCTGTTCCTCGCTTAAACCTCGACTCATCAAATAAAATATTTCTTCATCACCTATTTTTCCTACTGAGGCTTCGTGTGCGATATCAACTTTATTTGTGTCGATTTTCATAAAAGGAAATGTATTTGAAATTGAGTTGTCGTCGATTAAAAGAGCATCGCAGTTTACTCCGCATTTTGTATTCTTTGCATTCTTAGTTACCATTACACTCCCCCGGTAGGTTGAAATCCCCCCGCCTTTGCTTATACTTTTTGCTTTTATCGTCGAGTAAGTGTTAGGAGCTGCATGGATAACTTTACTTCCGGTATCTTGATTTTGTCCAGGTCCTGCAAAAGCTATTCCAAGTGAATCTGATTTTGCATTTTCTCCAACGAGAACTGAACAAGGATACAACATTGTTACACCAGAATTATGAACAATCAACCCATTAGAAATAAAGTTATGATAACCGTCTACCTCTATATCAAATGTGGGTTTTATCCCAGTATATTTTATTTTATCTATTCTTGCAAAACCAACTTCCTCATTTGTCTTACTCACAAAATTTAATCCTGCACATCTGCTAAAATTTCTTTTCGTTATAATCTTCTTTATTTTATTTTTCTTTAATTCAGATCTAGACGGAAGATTTTTTACTCTTTGTCCATTGAAATTTATCCTCCATGAATCTTTAGAATTACATTTCATCTCCAAGATTTCAACTTCTCCAGCATCCCTATGCTTGAAAATCCTTGAAACTCCAAATCCCATTTGTATACCTAAAAGTTTGATATTTTCTAATATTTCTTTATTGATACTTGTAAAAGTCAATGCATTTTCAGCAGGATGTCCATCAGAATCGAAATAACCTGCAAGGAATGCTAATATTTGATTTTCAGGCAAAGTGAATATCCAATCAGGCACTTGCTTCGTTTCAGCTGTTCCACACAAACCTATCTCCTTAAATAAATCACATAATAATTTTGAATTTACAATTATATATCTTTCTTTTTTTTCAGTCACCTTGTAATTAAATAAGTCTTTTAATATTCTACAAACCTCTTCTCTATGATCTTCTTTTTCGTGTACAGCTATGTTTATTTTATTATTTTTTGTATCGACATAACCGTCTCCAACTAAAATTCCTGAAAGCCACATAAAATCATCATTCGTTTCTTTAGGTATTGTAATATCTTTATTATACAAATAAGAAGTGTTGACTTTGAATCGAGAATACTGGTTTCCCCCATCAATTACCTTTCCGATCTTAATTTCAGGTAATCTATAAGGATTTCCATCACTTGGCAATTTTTTAGTTATTCCAACAACATCTCCTTCTCTTAACTGCTCCAATGGCTTCCATTCTCGATAGAAAAAGCCTTTTTTGTGTGATGGGTTATTCTTTTTTCTTACTAATGTTAAAAATGGATGATTTGCTGAAGCTTCTATCTGTCTACCTCCAGCTTCTAATCTATAAACTTTTTTGTAACCACTAAATATTTTTGCCTTTACTAATGCCCCCTTAATTGAATTGGTTTCTTCATCCCATGAGTATACCTTATTCCCTGCATCTATAGATTTAATTGAAATTGGACCTTTAGGGTTTGTAAATATTTTTGAATCTCCTGTGAGGCAACCCATATTCCCATTTAACCATTCAATGATTCCATTTTTTTGAACAATCGCTCTTTTTGTGTTTAAATTAAAGGTATTTTTGCTCCAATTCTCAACACTCATATATCTTACTCGAGCTCCTTCCAAAACATGTATCTCAACGCAGCCAGCATGCAGTGCATTTTCAGAATACACCGGGGCTGAACAGCCTTCAACATATGCGACTTCAGAATTTTTATCTGCAATAATTAATGTATGTTCAAATTGTCCACCAGATCTAGCGTTCATTCTGAAATAAGCCTGCAATGGAATTCTAACTTTAACTCCTTCTGGAATAAAAATAAAAGTTCCCCCGCTCCAAACAGCTGCATGCAGCATTATAAATTTATGATCATTAACTGGGATGCAACTTGTCATGAAATATTTTCTAACTAGTTCAGGATATTTCTGCACAGCGACGTCCATGTTTTCGAAAATAACTCCCTGCTCTTCTAATTCTTTTCTTAAATTATGATATGCCATCTGGGAATCAAATTGAAATCCAACCCCACCAAGTTCTCTTTTTTCAGCTTCAGGAATTCCTATTCTCTCAGCAACTTTTCTTATCCCTTCAGGAACATCTTCCCATTTGGTGGCTTCCTTATTTCCAGGTTTAACATAGTATTTTATTTTATTCAAGTCTAATTTTTCTCTTACTTCTTTTGGTCCCCAATTTGGAAGAGGTGTTTTGTTAAACCATTCAAGTCCTTGCAGTCTTTTTTTTAGCATCCACTCGGGCTCGTTCTTGTCTTTAGAGATCTGCCTAACTAATTCTTCAGTTAAACCTTCAGGCGCTTCGAACTCATTAACTATTTCTACAGCGTCGTCGTATTTGCTTCTATCAATAGCAAATTCCTGCATGTCTACTTCTTTCATCATCTCTCCCAAAGCAGTTTATTTTTTCAGGCTCACAATCTCTTGGAATATTTGAAATATTTTTATGAATCCTGCACAGATCTCCTGAGTTTCTTACAAATCTTAATAGTCTCTGAGTTTCTCCTAACAAAGAAAATTCATCTTTTATTTTGGAAGCTGACTTAGAAATCTCATTCAAAACATTCTCGCTAAATTCAACATTGCTTCCTCTTTTCTTTTTTATATACTGGCTCACAGCTGATTTTTCAATATGCAATATCTCTGCTATCTTATTCTGTTTCAGTCCTTGTAATTTCATATACATAGCAAGATATCTTCTTAAAGCTGGAAGAATATAGAAAACTTCAATCTCCTGAGGCTGCAAAAAAGTGTGTTTCATAGTAAAAGTAGACTATTGTGAACATTTATAAAGTTTGTTATGGTAAAAGATTATAAACTTTGAATCTACTCTAAATTAATATGGATGATTCTATATTCGGGTCTACTAAAAAGAATAAACAAAGTAAACCTTTTGACGATTTAGTATTAGGTTTTGGTCTACCTAAGGAAAAAATAAAAATTGAACGAGATACTCGCAGAGCTTTTTCTCAAACTCAAAAGAAAGAAATTTTGTATCAACAAGATAATAAATGTGCTAGATGTCATAAAGAATTAGACCCTAGGGAAATTGACTTTGATCATAAAAAACCATGGGCTTCAGGAGGTAGGACGATTACTGTGAATGGAAGAGTATTATGTGGCTCGTGTCATAAAATTGTTACCCACGAAACAAAATTGAAAGAAATTGATAGGAAAAGGAAACCAAAACAAGATAATCGTCTATTCGGGTTATGATTTTTTATTTCTCTAGTCTTCAGGAGGAAAGGCAAATGGAAAACGTAGTTGTCCATGAGGCTTAAAAAAGAATCTACCAATAATTATTTAAATCAAAAAGGATTAATGAAGTTTAATGGATAGAAAAGGAAAAATCTTCACAGGATTTACAATAAGGGTTATAGGAGCGATTGTAGGAGCGATTGGGTTTTTACTTTTGGTGGCATATCAGCAAACAATATTAGGAACAGCGTTGGTCGGGTTGGGCTCATTGATAATAGCTGCAGGAGAAGGATGATGGCAGGATTAGAACTTTTTGGAATAGCATTGACTGCTATAGCAATTGTATATGCTTTTGTTAAAAAAAGAGATAGAATTGGAATGGCGCTTATAATCGTGTTATTAGTATTAATCTTCATTCTCAACCAATTAGGCAGAATCTAGCTTTTTCAGTCTTTGAATTCACTAAATCTAGGATTAACTAATCTTTTTCTTATCTGAATATGATTTATCTCACTCATCTGCTCTTTGTCCAGTTCGAAATCAAAGATTTCCATGTTTTCTTTCAGATGATTTTCAGAGCTGGCTTTTGGAATGACAATAATCTCTTTCTGTATTAACCAGCGCAAAGCAACTTGTCCGGGGTTTTTATCGACTTCACTTGCAACCTTTATTAAAATCGGATCGTCTAGGATTTTTCCTCTTGCTAATGGAGAGTAGGCTGTCAAAGCGATTTTGTTTTCTTTACAGGTTTTCAATAAACTTTCCTGACTAAGATAGGGATGATACTCGACTTGGTTTATAGATATTGGAACTTTGCTCTTAGTTTTTGCTTCTTTTACTCTTTCAATATTGAAATTACTGATGCCTATGCTTTTAACCTTTTTTTCTTCGACTAATTTTTTAAAAGCGCGAAATGTTTCTTCTAATGGAATTTCCTTATTTGGCCAGTGAATTAAATATAAATCTAAATAACCTAATCCTAGTTGAGTTAAAGTTTCTTCGCATTGCTCAAGAACATCTTTATATCTCAAGTTTTCAGTCCAAACTTTTGAGGTTATGAATAACTTTTCTCTTTTAACTTTTGAATCCTCTATTCCTTCTCCGATTTCTTCTTGATTATCATAAATCCAGGCTGTATCTATATGAGTATAGCCCAGCTCAATTGCTTTTTTCACAGCAGCCCTGCATTTCTTTCCTGTCAGCTGCCAAGTTCCCAGACCTAGAATCGGCATTTCATATCCTGAAGAGAGTTTTATTGTTTGCATTATCTTTAAGAATAAATGAAATATAAAAGGCTATTTGTTTAACTAAATAGATTCTCCTTGGGTGACCACAAAACGGCTAAATGTAGTCACCTATAATAAAAAGATTTATAAATGTAGTCACCTATAATATATCTATGTATATAGAAAAACGAAAATCGAATGGAAAAGTTAAATATTATCTCTCTCATTCAATTAGAGATGGAAGCAGGGTTCATAAGTTTAGAAAGTATTTAGGTCAGGATTTAGGACAGAAAAGATTAATAGAAAGAAAGCAGATAGCCGAAAAACTGATTCTAGAGGGGATACACAGGTATAATATCATAAAAGACCCTTTGCAGTTTGAGCTTTCGAGAGAAGAAATAGAATTTGCAGAAATGCTTGAGAAAGAAATCCCTCTTAGAATACATCATTTTTCTGAACAGCAATGGAAACTTTTTTCTGATTTGTTTACTTATAATACTAATGCAATAGAGGGGAGTAAGTTAAATAAAATAGAGGTAAAAAACCTATTAGAGAAAGACAAATGGCCTGATAAGTCAAAGGAAGATATAGCTGAAGCATATGGAGTAAATGAAGCAATAGCACTTATAAGAGGGACAAAGGAACATATATCAATTGGATTAATTAAAGAGATACATAAACTTGTTTTCAAGAATTCTAAGCCTTTTGCAGGAAAGTTGAGAAAGAGAGGGGAGGAAGTGGTTGTGATGGATAGTAGTGGGAATGTTGTTCATGAAGGTGCACAACAATCAAGAGTTAATCATTTATTAAAAGAATTAGTTAGATGGTATGAGAAAAATAAAAATAAATATCCTGCTTTAGTATTAGCTGCTGTCGTCCATAATCAATTTGAGAACATACATCCTTTTAGAGATGGGAATGGGAGAGTTGGAAGGATATTGCTTAATAATATATTAATAAAGAATAATTTACCGCCGATAAATATTGATTTCAAAAACAGAATAGAATATTATAATTTGCTCCAAGCGTATCAGAAGGGGAAAGATTTGAAGCCGACACTGGAATTATTCATGAAAGAATATAGGGCATTAAAAGAAATAATAAAAAAATGAGGGTTATTTGATCTTCTTGAAATTCTCATTGACTTTATCCCAGTTTACTACATTAAAGAAGGCTTCTATGTATGCTACCTTGTTGTTTTTATATAGAAGATACATTGAATGTTCCCACATATCAACTCCCAATATTGGAATTTTTCCTTCTGAGATTGGGCTATCTTGATTAGCTGTTTTCATTAGTTCTAATTCCTTTTTATCATTCATTACTAACCATCCCCATCCACTACCAAAAACACTCAATGCATTATCTGTAAATTTTTTCTTAAACTCTTCATAGCTTCCGAATTCTTTTTCAATTGCTTTTGCAACATCGCCTGAAAACTTAACATTCTTTTTTAGCATCGGCCACCAGATTGAATGATTGTAATGCCCTCCACCGTGATTTTTTACAGCTGTCCTTATATCTTCAGGAACAGAACTTAGGACTTTCAGCATTTCATCTAGATCTCTATCTTGTAGATGGGGATATTTGTCAAGGGCTGCATTTAATTTGTCGATGTAAGTTTGATGATGTTTTGTATGATGAAGCAGCATTGTTTCTTTATCAAAGTACGGCTCTAATGCGTCGTATGCATATGATAATTTCGGTAGTTTATGGGACATCTACTTTACCTCCTTTTGTGTAATCGAATATAGCAAACTCTTCTCCAAATCTTTCTTCATATAGTTTAGCTAATTCTTGTGCTCTTTTATAATTTTTTCTTGTGTATGCGGCAATTGCCCTTAGGTGCAATCCAATTGCTGCCCTCTCTTCTAATCTTTCTTCATTTCTATCAAATTCCCTTTGAAAAATTTTTACCATTTCATCTCCCTTTAATCGCTCTTTCTAGTTTTATAGAGCGGCGTAAAGTTTTCTCAGTCTTTTTTTGTAACCTATCCACCTGCTTATCTAATCTCTCGTTTTGTTCTTTAAATTCTGCCAAGTTTTTATCTCTTTCTATATCCTGTCTGTCTTGTTCATCTTTTATCAAAGTAAATGATAAAGAAGTTTTGTCTTCGTATAGCTTGGCTAGTTTTATAGCTGTCAGATCATCTTCTTGGTGAAATGTTCTTACAATATATCTATCAGGAGATTCCCGATCATACAATGAAACCTCAATGTTTCCCCTTTCTGTCATTAAGCTAAATTGTAATGGAATAGTCTCATCAACTATCCTGTAACCTTCTTCTCTTGTTAGCTCAACCAATGAATGATATAGATTTTCTCTTCCTCTTACATTTATAGTTTTTACCATTTTATCCTCCTTACTTTTTCGCTTCAGTATTTACTAAAACATCATCACCTTTTATTTTTACCTCATAGACATTTAGTTTTATATCTTGGCTGAAAGTATTTTTTCCTGTTTTCAAATCGTACGTCCATCCGTGCCATGGGCAGGTGACTTTCCCTTCCTGGCAGCTTCCCTCTCCTAAAGGTCCTTGCATATGCGCGCATGCATTATCAACTGCAAAGAATTTTCCATTGTCGTTTAATACTGCTATTTCTTTTCCGTTAACGTCAATAACTTTTCCGCTTCCGGATTTAATTTCGTTTTTAGAAGCTACTTTGATAAAAGCCATAATTTCAACCCCCATGATAGAGGAATGCGATGATTTATAATTTTTTCTTTTTGTTTTTAATTTAAAATGGTAATAATTATAAATCTTGTTATTTTACATGAATAATATGGAATATTCATTACATCCTACAAAAGTTGGGAAAAAGGTCAGAGACTATATGTTTGAAGGAGGGGTTAAGGGAAGACATTTTATGATCCCAAGAAATTCAGCGAGAGAATATGCAGGATGTACATATACACTATCCCTAATAGGTTCTCGGGGTGATGCGTTTATAAGATTAGATCATCCTTCTGGTATGGGCTTTGGTGTTTCAATAGAAGAAATTTTGTTTGATGAAGAGGCTAGTCCTGTTGAAGAAAAGAAATTTGTTAGGTTTGAAGAAACTGTTGTTAATGGAGTAAAGGTGCAGGTTGCAGATCTAAGGGAAAAATATCAAAAATTTTTGCAAAGAGAATAGAGTCTACAAAATGGTTATTATTGTAAATAGTTTTTTGCAACAAAATAGTATGATGCTGAAAATAAACTCAAAGGCACCTGATTTCAATGTTAAGGCGTATTATGAGGATAATATCAAAAAGTTTACTCTGAAAGATTACAAAGGCAAGTGGCTAATTCTCCTGTTTTATCCTGCTGATTTCACTTTTGTCTGCCCTACTGAGTTGGGTGAGTTTGCGGATAGATATAAAGAGCTGAAAACTTTGAATACTGAAGTAGCTAGTATTAGCACAGATACACCTTATGTGCATAAAGCGTGGCATGATGATTCAAATACAATTAAGAAAATAAAGTATCCGATGTTTTCAGATCCTTCCGGGAGAATGTGCAAAGATTATGGAACTTATATTGAAGAAGAGGGGTTGTCTGTAAGAGCTACATTCATCATAGATCCTGATTGCGTTATAAAGGCATATGATATTCATGATAATTCTATTGGAAGAAGTGCAGATGAGATAATTCGAAAATTAAAAGCACTCCAGTTTGTGAGAAAGAATGGAGAGCAAGTCTGCCCGGCTAATTGGGCTCCTGGAAAAGAAACTCTAAAGCCTAGCTTGGATTTAGTAGGAAAGATTTAGTATTTTTATTTTTGGATATTTCTGAATCTGTTAATGTTAATCTGTCAACTACTTTATTCCATTTGAATAAATTACTTAAAGATAATATTGTTAATAAAGACAATAATAAGATTTATCACTTAAATGTCAACAGGTTTGTTTTGCATGTTTAAAAGAAGTTGGCAGATTAACTTTGTAAGACTACATATAACATAAATTGTTCTTTTTTACCAAATTTAATGTATAGCCTCATCGTAGAAAAAATTATGACTTTTGAATAACGCATCATAGAGTTCTCTAGGTTGTTTTCCTTCTAGCAGTTGTTCTAACTGGAGACTTTTTAAATCATAAAATGTTACATCTTTAGGCACTGTTAAAGTGTAATGATCTACTTTTAATTTGTCAGTGCTTATACAGCTTTCCAAGACTAAACTTGTATCAATCCCTCCATTTTTTAGGGTAATAATATTATATCTATCTTCCATCCACGAAAGCATTCCAGCACTTAGAACATAATGTCTTCCTTCTTCATCAGTACATAGTACAGCTATATCGGTATCGCTTAATTTCTCCAAACCAGAGAGCTCAGCTATTTCGTCAATACCACTGTTTCTAAGTCTGTCCCATTCTTCTCTAGGACGGCGTTTAACAAAACCCATTAGGTATATATCCCTCACCCTAAATGGAACATTACATTTTTGAACATCACCTTTTGGGTGGTAACTGAAAGAGGAATTAGAAGTCTTAAAGGTTCTCAATATTTCACTTTTACTTGAATTAGTTCTTTCTGTTTGGGTAGGATCTTCAAGATTATAGACCTCAATATTTTTACGATCAAGAAAGAAGCCTTCTTCAGTTGTTATTCCCGGCACTTTAAAGTTTTCTGGTAGGCATAACCTGAAATAGTCAATAAAATAATTCCCACGTGAAAATCTTGTGCTCTTATGTTCTCTTTTCTTATGAACCAAAGTTTTGTCTTCACAGGAATACACTACTTCAATTAAATTGGTGTACCATCCTGAAAAATCGTTATAGCTCCCCTCACGTAAGATATGGGCAATGCCCCTTTTGTCTGCCCATTCTACAACTCTTTTACCATCACTTCGCATCCATACATTTTTGACCCTTAACGTATCATTAGTGATTTCTATTTCTGTCTTTGGTTCTCCGCAACTTATTAAATTTGAGGCTAATGCAACTCCTAAAATCATTTGAATCTTATTCATGTTCATTATCTCTCCTATAATCTCTTAAACAACCTACTCAATTTAGAATTGAGGTAAGTTTGCCTCTATAATCTCTAATAAAGATTTACTCTGTTTTTCTTTTTCTTAAAAGCTGGATAAGTACTTTATTTTGTTCATATAATGCTCTAACTCCTCTACAAATTGCAGCGGGATAAAATGTCTGTGCATGTGTGTTTGAATTGGTGTCATCTCCCGTCGCATTATACTCTTCTGCCTTTTTCATAAAGCTTTCAGCAATTTCTAAAATTTTATCTAAATCTTCCATTTTAACTCTTTAATAGCGAAAATAATTAGAATTTAAAATATAACTCTCCTTTTTAGGAGGGGAATAATAAGGTTTATATAATGAGATTCATTTAAAAAATTCATGGATACATCAAAGTTAGAAAAAATAGGTTTAACAAAAAATCAGTCAATTATATACCTAACATTGCTAAAATTAGGCTCAACAACAGTGAGAGGTATAATAAAAGAATCAGGTTTGCATAGCTCCAGGGTTTATGAGAGTCTAGAGAAACTAGAGTCGTTAGGATTAATCAATTATGTTATTAAGGATTTTAAAAAATATTTTCAAGCAGCAGATCCAAAAACACTGTTAGATCACATTGAAGAAAAAAGAGAGATTGTAAATCAACTACTACCGGAATTGATTAAGTTAGAGAATACAAAAAAAGAAGAGATTAATGTTGCAGTCTACAAGGGGAGAGAAGGCCTTAAAACGATTCATTCAGAAATGCTTAAAGAAGGAAAAGATATGTACCTTATTGGTGCAAAGGGTATAATATTTTCAGAACTTCCATACTTTATGCCAAACTTTGAACGGGAAAGAAGAAAAAGAAAATTAAAATTCGTTTGTATATGGGATAAAAAGGAGGTTAAGGATAAACTTGTTAAATGGCCCCTATTTGAAGGCAAATCATTTCCACAAGGTTTTGAATCAAACACAGTAGTAAATATTTTTGGAGATAAAGTTGCTATCGTTTTATGGAAAGATAAGTATCCGAATGGATTCATAATTGATAACAAAGATGTATCTTATTCTTTTAAAAAGTGGTTTGAATTTATTTATAAAGATCTATAAGACTTAATTATCTATTATAAGATTTTTAAAAATGAAAGAACCTGAAAAAGTTCAATACACAAATAATTTTTTTATTTCTCGCTTGGAGCTATGTGATTCTTTACGACTAGTTTTGGAAGCCCTGTGCCTAATGGAACTGGTTGGTTTAGAATTACGTTTTCAATAACTGAATTTAGATAGTCTTCCTCTCCGCTCAATGCTGCTTTCATCAGATGCCTTATCGGTGTTTCGAAGCTTGCCTTTGCCAATACGCTTTCCTTCCCTCCAGTTATTCCACTTCTTGTAATTCCCATTACAGTTCCTGCTGAGGTCATTACATCTGCGATGAACATGATATGCCTTATGTTAATATCCAATCCCTGATTTTGGATAACTTTTGTTGATTCATTAATAATTGCCTGCCTCGCTGCCTCCACTCCGAATACAGCGTAAATTTCATGAATATCATTTGTGATTGTTCTTCTTGTGTCTACTTCTTTTACTTTTAAGATTTCTTTCAAATTACTTCCGGATGTTAAAACTATGAATTCACTTTCCCTCTTAACTGGAAGGACATAACTGATTCCCTTTACTCCTTTTATGAAAACTCCTTTTGCTTTTTCTTTTAACTTGTAAGTTTCATGCAGATCATTTTCCTTTGCTTTTAGAACTACTTCATTTTTATTCAATCTTACTTGAGTTCCTTTAAGAGAATCTTTTAGTGTTTTTACTAATGTTTCTTCTGACATGCCAAGGTCTTTTAATTTTCCTTTGTCAATACATATCTTTACATTCATTGTTGAAATATCAATTGTGAATTCTGTTGCAATATCCCCTAATGTACTTTCTTTTATTTGCGATGCTATCTTTCTTACTTTAGCAGGGTCTTTGTTGTAATCAGATTTAAGATAAACCTCCATGCTAGGGGTTTTGATGCTCTTACTTGCATCGAAAATTTCTATTAATCTTGGCAATCCAGAAGTGACCTGCATCTCTGCAACGCCTGCGAAGTGCTTTACGTTTAATGTCATCTGTGTCGCTGGCTCGCCAAAGCTTTCAGCGGTGATTATTCCTATTGCTTCTCCTGGAGATATTAATGCTGCTTCGTATTCCCTTTTAACTCTCTCGAGAACTTCTTTAAGCTGTGCCTTTGTGATCTTCACTTTGTTGACTTCTCTCTTGATATCGTCGATCAGCTTGTCTGGAATCAATCCTTCGTATTCTTTATACAACTCTTCCATTTTTACTTGTTTACTGCCTCTCTTACTATTTTTTTAATATTGATGCTTCCTGCTTCGCTCTTTGAAATATCTATATCATCTTCACCATATGTAAACTGGATGATTTGATTGCTTGCTCCTCTTACTGTCTTGTCGTATTCAACTCTTAAATCCTGAAGTGCATTTGCAAGCCTTCTGTATAAATACCCTGATTTTGGAGTTCTTAATGCCGTGTCCATAAGACTATCTCTTCCTGTCATTGCGTGGAAGAAAAATTCATATGGGGCTAATCCTTGCTTGAATCCGTTTCTTACAAATCCGTGGGGTGCTCCCCCTAGATCGTCTTTCTTGAAAATTGGCAATGCTCTTTTATTATATCCTTTGTTAATTCTTTCTCCTCTTAATGCCTGCTGTCCGACGCTGCCTGCTATCTGAGCTAAATTTAATTCATTTCCTCTTGCTCCCGAAGTTGCCATGATAATTGTCGGATTATCTGCATTTGAATTTTCTGCAACTAACTTTCCAACTTTGTTTCTTGCTTTGTTCAAGGTTTCCAAAACTTTTAGTTCGAGAGTTTCTCTTAGTGTTTTGCTTGGATAGGCTTCTAATTTTCCAGTTTTGTATTCTTCGATTAATTCATCTACTCTCTTTAATGCTTCATCCATTAATTTATTTATCTCTGCAAGTATCTTTTCATCAACATCGGCGTCTACTAATCCTGTGGTGAATCCATAATTTGTTGCTACCTTGATGCCTAGCTTTGAAATATTATTCAGGATTTTCATGATTTTTTCCGGGCCGTATTGAATGTATAAGCTTCTCAGCAAGTCTCCTGATTCTTTTCCTATGATTGCCCGGTCAACTACACCATTTAGAAGCTGCCCGTTCTTGACAACTACCATTCCTTCTTTCTCGCCTTCTTTGTGCATTAAATTGTAGCCGATGAAATTGAAATCTCTTGGAAGAAGCGTGCTTAATATCTGCTTTCCTGTTATTGTCTTTGTCTTCGGGAAATTGCTGAAATCATCCCAGCCTATGCTTAATAATAATTCAATTGCTTCCTCTCTTGAAAATTCTAAATTGCGCGTGAGGAGATAGTTTCCTGTGATTGAGTCTTGGATGCATGCGATTATATTCAATCCGTTTTTCGGAGTGATAATGTTGTGCTGGACGTGCATCAGTATTTCTGCTTCTGCCCTTGCCTCCTCGCTTTGAGGCACGTGAAGATTCATCTCGTCTCCGTCGAAGTCTGCGTTATATGGAGTACAGACACTTGGATTTAGCCTGAAGCTTTTTCCAGGTAGAACTTTAATCTTGTGGCACATTATGCTCATCCTGTGCAAACTAGGTTGCCTGTTGAATATGCAGACGTCTTTGTCCATCAAATGCCTTTCAACTATGTAGCCTTCCTGCAGTTCTTCTAATAAAGATTCAACGGTTTCTTCAGTGATTCTTTTTTTCTTACCGTCGTGTCTTATAACGTAATTTGCTCCGGGATAATTTTTAGGTCCGCGCTTGATAAATTCTTTCAGCCTATCAATATTCCAGCTGGTGACTCTTTCATTGATAGTTAGTTCCATTGCAACTTCTAAAGGAACTCCTACTTCTCCTAACTCAATTTGAGGATCCGGGCTTACTAATGTTCTAGCGCTGTAATTTACTCTCTTACCTGTTAGGTTATGCCTGAATCTTCCTTCTTTGCTCTTTATTCTTTCTGTTAAAGTCTTCAACGGCTCTCCTGACCTGTGTCTTGCAGGGGGAACAGAGGCAGTTGTATTATCGAAAAATGTTGTGACGTGATATTGAAGTAAGTCCCATAAATCCTCGATGATAATCTCTGGAGCTCCTGCATTTATATTCTCAAATAATCTTTGATTTATTCTTACAATGTCTCCTAATTTGTGAGTTAAATCGTCTTCACTTCTCTCTCCGCTTTCCAAAGTGATACTTGGTCTTATTGTTACTGGTGGAATGGGCATGTTTGTCAGAACCAACCATTCTGGGCGAGATGCTTTTGGATTATAACCTAGAAGCCTTATATCATCATCGCTGATTTTTTCCAATCTTGCCCTAATCTCGAATGGGAAAATTCTCTTGTCGTTTTCGAAGAATAGAGTTGGTTTTTCAAGCCTGATTGAATAATTTTTTGCGTCACATAGCGGGCATTTTTTTACGTTTTTGCATTTGTCCCTTACTAATGTTGCAGTGGATTTTATTTCACCGCTGTTCAGTTTTTCTACGTATTTTTCCCTTGTCTTCTCATCTATCATTAATTTCCAGCATTCCTTGCAGGTGCATCTTAGGAAATCATAAATAACATTCGCTCCTTTCAGATAAATAACTGGCCTTGCTAATTCTACAAAGCCGAAATGCCCCATGCATTCTTTCAATTTGCTTCCGCATGTCTTGCATCTCAACCCTGGATCAATAACTCCTAGCCTGATGTCCATCAATCCGCCGTCAACAGGATAGCCTTCTTTATCATATAATTCTGGCGTGACTATTTTTGCTACAGACATTTTTTTAATCTCGTCAGGACTAAAGAAATTGAACTGAATGCTGTTGACTTTCTTGTAAATATATTCTACCATCTTGTCTTTAGTTTAGTATTTGTCTCCTAACATTAATTTTGGTTTTATGCACATACTCTTTAATTCATCAAGTAAAAGCTTGAATGCATAGCTTAATTCAACTGTATTTATTTCAGTATTATCGCCGCATCTTGTACAGTACTGCCTGTTTCTGAATGAATCATTAACTGCAAGCAACCCGCAATTTTCGCAGACGTGTATTACTGTTTTATCTGAATCAAACCTTTCTTTTAAAAGCAGACTTGTTCCGTGTGCAACTAGGCAGTCTTTCTCCATCTCTCCAAGCCTTAATCCTCCGCCCTTGCTCCTTCCTTCAATTGGCTGCCTTGTCAATAATTGTATTCTTCCGAATGCTCTCGCGTGAAGCTTGTTTGCAACCATGTGCTTTAATTTCAAGTAATACATATTTCCAATATAAATTCTGACCTTGTATCTCTCTCCTGTGATTCCGTTGTACATTATCTCTGTGCCATCATCTCTGAATCCTAATTCAAGCAGTTCTTGACGCAGGCTTTTTTCTGGCTCAGCATCGAATGTTGTACCGTCGACAAATCTTCCTGAAAGGCTTCCAACTTTTCCTGCTAATATTTCAATTAAGTGGCTTACTGTCATTCTGTTAGGGATACTATGGGGACTGTGGATAATATCCGGGCTTACACCATCTCCTGAAAATGGAAGATCTGTTCCTGAAACGGTCAATCCGATAACGCCTTTTTGTCCGTGCCTTGAAGTGAATTTATCTCCTATTTCTGGAATTCTCTGATCACGAAGTCTTGCCTGGACTAATTTATTTCCTTCCTCATTCTCTGTCAATACAACCATGTCAACAACGCCTGCTTCTCCGTGCTTTACAACTGCACTGCTCTCCCTTCTTGTTGATGCTGCAAAACTAAACTCTTCCATCTCTCCTAAAAATCTTGGTGGAGAGGTTTTTCCTATGATAACATCATCTGCTTTTAGTTTTTGGCCTGTGTAAACAATGCCGTCATTTTCTAAGAATCTGTAATCTTTTTCACTTTTATATCCTCTTACTTCTTTGTCAGGAACACCGATTTCATCCATAAGCCCGCCGCTATATCTTAATTCCTCGACGTTATATGGCCTGAAATATGTACTTCTTGCCAGTCCTCTTTCAATGCTGCTCTTGTTGAAAACTATTGCATCTTCCATGTTATATCCTTCATAGCACATTTCTGCGATTATCACATTGAATCCGCTTGGGTGCTTGTTGTATTTTGAAACATCTGCCATGAAAGATTTTACCATTGGCATTTGGGGATAGTGCAACATGCTAACATCAGTATCCATTCTTAACAGAAAATTAGCAAGATAGATTCCTAAAGCATGCTTCTGATTTTTGCTTCCTCCATTCAATCTTGCAGCTGCATCATGATTTGCATAAGGAACTAAAGACGTCGTTAAACCTAAAATTGTAACTGGAGCCAGTTCCAAGTGAGTATATTCCCCTGTTAATTCTTTCTCTGTTAGTGCTATTAATGAGTTTTCTTCTTCGCCAGCATCTAAGTATTCAATTATTCCTTCTTTTATCAAATCGTCCCAAGTGATTTCTTCATTTAACAGCCTGTCTGTGTATTCTTTTGTTAACTTGCTTTTTCCGTTTTCCACGACGATAAGCGGCCTTCTTGCCCTTCCGTTGCATACGTTTAAAAATAACTCGTCAAATTCCTCGTCGTAATAGATGTTCAGGTTTTTCAGAAATATTTTTTCCCTTCTTTCTTTTTTCAGATTTGCAGTAAAATCATCAATATTCTCGACGCTGCCAACATATCTTTCATCTAAGAAAACATCAGTCATTTTCCTGCTCCTGTTGCCACTTTTTTCATTCCGATTTCAGAAAGCAAATCTTCAATTTTATTTTTTTCAACATTGTCATGCGAGATGCTGCATAACATAGCCAGGTTTTTTCTCAGTCCAATTGATGTTCCTTCTGGAGTTTCAATCGGGCAGAGCTTTCCGAAATGAGTTCCGTGCAAAGCCCTTGCATCAAAATTTTCCTGAGTTGAACTTAATAGGCTAACAACTCTCATCAAATGGCTCATTGTTCCCAAGAAATTTGTTCTGTCAATGTTCTGACTGACACCTTGTCTTCCTCCCGGCCATGAACCTGTTGCCATTGCACTCGTTATTCTATTTGTTAGTAATTTATCTCTTATTATTATCTTAATGCTGTTGAACTTTCCTCTTTTTACTAGCCTCTGGAAATTATACAGCATATCATTTACTAAAACTCTCATATTAATCCTGAATAAATCCGCTAGCAAATCTCCGGGAAGCCTAATTCTTTTATTTAGATAATGATCTTTATCTGTTAACCTGCATCCGTCTTTAGAAACCATTAAGTATCTCTTGATGAGCTTGCATAAATTATATGCTTTTGTAATTCTATCTTTGCTTGTTTCTCCTAAATGGGGAAGAAGATATCTATCAAGGTATTCTCTCGCTCTTTGAATTTTTATATCCCTTCCTTGTGTTATCCCTATTTGCCTGGCAAGGAAATCCAATGCATCATCTTCTGTTTTCCACTCACTTGCCTTGTAAAGATTTATGAAAACATCTTCATAATCCTTCTCTGCATTTATCATCATTGTAATGTCCTGATCTTTAACCATTCCTAGTGCTTTAATAACTGCAAAAACTGGGACTCTTTTGAATCGAGTAAATGAGACGTAGATTGTTCCATCCTTCATTTGCTCTATTAAATGCGGGATTCTTAAAGCGCCTGATTCGGAGAAAACTCTTAATGTATATTTGCTTGGTCCGATACTATTCCGTTCGATAAAAGACCGGTTATTTGCCAAGTCTTCAACCATGATCAAAACCCTTTCATTTCCATTTAGAATGAAATATCCTCCAGGATCATCTGGGTCTTCACCTTTTTCAATCAGTTCATCTCTTTTCAAGCCGTGAATATTACAGTACTTACTTTTTACCATGACAGGAAGTTTTCCTATCTGCGTTGTGAAACTTTCTACCTGCAAGCCGTCGACGTATGCATTGACTTCAAGGAAAACAGGGGCTGCATAAGTTAATTGCCTTAATCTTGCTTCCATTGGGTAAACAACTCTCTTGCTGCCGTCTGCTTCTATTATCTGCGGCTCGCCAATCCAGATTTTACTTAATTTTATAACGAAATCCTGGACATTCTCCGGAATTATTGTAGGCCTTATTTCTCCCAATTCTTCAACTACTTTTGGCAATATTTTTTCTACAAAGGTATCAAATGATCTAATGTTTGCATCTATGAAACCATTTCTCTCAAAATACTTTGAAATTATCTTCTTATAATTTTCAACCATCGACTACCACCCTGTAGAATTTTGTTTTGTTTGCCGTCGGGCTGTTCCTCTCTATCTCTATTACGTCTCTTGATTTAACCTCTAAATTTCTCAATGCAGGATCTTTTTTGTAAATTCTCGGGAGCTGGAATGCAGAAATATTGTATTTTTTTAAAATCTCTTCAGAAGCTTTTTCGCTTAATTTTTCGTGTTTGAACAGGAGAATGTGACTCTCAATTTCAGTTTGCTTCTTAACCAAGGTGGCCTCCGCTAGCTAGGGTTTGTATGGGATTCTAAACAGCACTCTCTATTATGTTAAAAAATGATATAATTTTGAGCATCCAACTAAAAAAGCATAGCAAAACTTTATAAACATTTCGGTTTGAAAATTATTTACTCGAAACAATTATAAGTTTTCCTCTTTTATACACTATTTGATGGCTAGAGAATATGTTGCATTGGCTTTTCTGGAAGAAGTTAGGGATACTGTAATTGAATTAATGAAAGAGAAGAGAGGATGCATTAACTTACAGAGATTGGAGCAGCTATTAACTGAGCATTATCATTATCCATTTAAAGGAACGATACTAACGGAAAGTGAAGTTGATGCAAATCCTCAATTAAGTGCAACAAGGGAAAAATTACTTCTATATAAAGATGGATTTGTTTATTTGAATGGAAAGAGGTAGCTCTATATCTTTTTAATCAGCTTCTTCTTTTTCGAGAATTGATGATTAATTTTATGGCGGGCCCGACGCGATTCGAACGCGTGACCCACAGATTAAAAGTCTGTTGCTCTACCAAGCTGAGCTACGGGCCCTTGGAATCAAAAAAGAAAAAGTTGATTTAAATAAGTTTCTAAATCTTCTGAGAATTAAAAAATTAATTTTTTTCTTGTTGAATAGACAAAAACATTTAAAAGTTATATTTCTTTGTTTAGTATGAAATTCATGGAAAATAGATATGCGGATGGCCTGTCTTTTGTCTTAACGAGATGGCCGATAGGTCTTCTTCCGGGAAGATTGCAGGAAAGAATTGCGAGAAAGTATAATCGGGATAGTCATTCTTATTTCTATGCACAATTGATTGGATCTACTTGCTTTAGTTTAGGAATTTATACTGCTGGACAGTTGATGGAAAATCCTGATTCAGAACTTCTCAAATACATTGATGAAGTTGCAACTGGATATGTTCTTGCTGGCAGGGTTATACCTACTGCTGGAAGATATTTGTTATCTAGAAAATTAAAAAGGCCAGTTGGCTCTTATATTGTAGAAGCTGGGAGCCTTTTATTTGGGCTAGTAACTGAAACAAAACCTGTTAAGAAAAGTCTGGAGAAAATAATAAACATTACCGAGAGACTTAAGAGAACAGCTTAGTTAAATTAATTCTACAACTTTGAATTTTATTTCTACCTGACTGTTTCCTGCGGCTGTTGCTCCGATACATAAATTTCTATTCTTTTCTGGGTTTTTCTCGCCGAGGATTACAATGTCTTTGCCTTCTTTCTTTGAAATAATTTGGTATTCATCACCCTGGCCTTTCAGCAAACAATCTTTGTCCGTCATGACTTCTACCTTAAGATCTTGATCAGAACTAATTTCTGCTCTGTATCCTGCACCTGTTTTTTGGTGGAAAATTACATTTGTGAAATCAAAAGGAGGATTATTTGCCTGCACGTATCTTACCCTGTCAACTAAAAGCCTGCCCTCTGTTAAACCTTCAATTGATTCCTGATTATTTTCTTCTGTGCTTTCTTTCTCGGTTATTTCATTATTTTTTGTTTGTTCTTGCTTGCTACATCCCATTCCAATGACTAGAAATAAAACTGTTATTAGAATTCCAAAGAAAATAATTTTTTTCATAAGAGCGAGGGTTCCTGTCTTGTTTAAATAGTTTGCGATGCTAAATGATAATTCTTTGCCATATTCTTGGGTATGTATGCTTTTCTTTTTTTTTCCTGAAAAATGAGATACTCTTCGTCTGTACCTATCAGTTTCCCGGTATAGGTTTCTAATCTTCCCTCTACATCAGACACAACAGTTAAAATTTTGCCTATCATCTCTTCTATACCTTCAAATGACAGCCGTTTCGAATCTGAATCTTTTTTGTCCATCTAAATCCCCATTAGGTTAATTACTGAATTTAATCTGAATAGAGGAAAGATAGTCGAAATTAAATACTTATTGGGTTTCTAAGGTAAAAAATAAAATAAAAATTAAAGCTGAGATTCAATCACTTGCTGGAATGCTGCAAACGGTTGAGCTCCGCTTACTGGCTGGTTTCCGACGATAAAGAACGGTGTTCCTTGCCCTCCCGCTTTCTGAGCGTCGCTTGAATCTTTACTGACTTCATTTGCATATTTTCCTGAATCCAAACATTTATTGAAATCATTTTCATTTAATCCAAGTTCAACAGCCCATTGCTTTAAACTATTAATGCTTAAACTTGACTGCCTATCGAAAATCAAATCATGATATTCCCAGAATTTTCCTTGATCATCTGCACATTCAGCAGCTTCAGCAGCTTTTTGCGCCATTGGATGTATACTTGTTAATGGGAAATCGCGAAAGACAAACTTTACTTTTCCAGTGTCAATATACTGCGATTTTATCTGGCTTAGAGCATCACTCTTGAACCTTGAACAGAATGGGCATTGAAAATCACTAAATTCTACAATAGTCAATTTAGCATTTTTATTTCCCAGAACAGGATCATCGTCTACTAAATCTTCTGCATTTACACTTACAACTCCAGTTGGTATGGTTGGAATATCTGGAATTTCACGAACAGTTCCGCCTGTAATTCCGCTTCCTATTCCAAATCCTCCAGTAAACAAAGAAACTACAAATAAGGCTGCAAAAACAAAAGTGCTTACTTTCCATAAAGCAGATTTTTTAAAAGTAATAGAACCAGAATCATTTTTTCCAACGTTGAAATTTTCCATTATTTATGCCCCCTGTTTTTGAATCTAATTTTGAAAAAACAGTCTTGTATAAAAAGGTTGCGCTTTATTTTCAACTATAACAAGACAAACCATTTAATGTATTTCATTTTGCTCTCATCTTCTTCCATGATACGTAGGAAATAATCAGAACAATTATTGGGGGTGAGACGCTCATCGCTGAGACTATCCCATTACCGTTTAACAGGAAGGAAGAGAAAGCTCCGATTAGATCGAAAGTGAAGCCTGCATAAGCCCATTCTTTAACTGTTTTAAACTTTGTCTGAAGAATTGCAATTGCTCCAAGAACTTTTGCAACTCCAAGTATGAAGTTGATATATAATGGATAACCTAGACTTAATATAACCTGGTTTCCTGACTCGGTGCCTACTAGCTCTAAAACTCCTGAAAAAAGAAATAATCCTGCTAGTAAAACCGTTGAAATCCAATATGTTATTTTGATTGCTTTCATGTTTTAATTAGTTGCAGAGCATTAAATATTTTTAAACTTTATGGTCGCCCTGGCCTGACATAGAGTACTATGGAAATCGCTACTAATCAAATCAGGTTAATCTCTATATTTATGTCCAAAAACAATTTTCTCTAAATAAATTTCCTGCTTAGATGCATTATAAGAAAAGACAACCCTTAATTTTCCAATCCAAATTCTACAACTTTCAGCTAAATCATAATGAAGATGTTTATATCTTGTTGGATCTTCAGCTACTTCCTCAATTTTATTTTTTATTCTTTCCTGAAACTGTTTATCAATTTTTTTGAAATCTTTAGAAAATTCTTTGGTAGGAAGAATTTTATAACTCATTCCAATCAACAAACTCTTTATTTTTTATCTGAATTTTTGCTTTTTCATAAGACTGCATAAACTCTTTATCACTCATTAACTCAAGAGATTCAACAATAGTATCAAACTCATTCTTAACTTTAACAAGGTCTTGAATTGCTTGTTTATTTATTTGGATAGTAGCTTGCATTTTAGTATTAATATTTAAGATATCAAAACCTTTTAAACTTTATGGTCGCCCTGGCCGAGATTTGAACTCGGGTTGCGGCCTCGACAGGGCCGTGTGCTAG
>CAYIWL010000010.1:0-23441 GCA_964367085.1 Candidatus Woesearchaeota archaeon | reverse complement strand
AATTGTAGAATTAAAGCAAGGAGAAGAAAAAATTGTGGATTTGAACATGAAAGTCGAGAAGGCGATTAGTGCAGAATCTCCTCGATTGAAAGTCAAGATATTAAGAGACGGGAGAAAAACCCCTTATGATATAACTAAAGAAATAAAAATTGAAAAAAAGAAAAGCGAAAGCATTAAAAAAGATTCTCAGGGATTTAAAGATGTGACAGGAAACATTATTTACGAAGGAAAATCAACAGAAGCTGCAAGAACAGGAGTATTTTTCTTCTCAGGACTGATGACTATGCTGGGCCTGTATGGTTTTTTTAGAGGGTGGAAAATATGGAAATAAAAGCAAGAGTTATTATTGAGATCCTTGGAAGCCCTATTGAGCATGTTAATAAAGTAATGCAGGACGTTGTAACCGAGCTTGATAAAAAAAATATCAAAATCCTAAAGAAAGAGGTAAGTGAGCCCGAACAAGTTGAAAAATTTTACAGCAGTTTTGCAGAAGTCGAGTTTAAGTGCAGCAATCTAGATGCGTTGCTTGATGTATGCTTTGACTTCATGCCAAGCGTCGTCGAGATTATAGAGCCAAGTGAATTTCATTTTGATCCTAAAGTCCTTGAGGATTTTTTAAATGATCTGCTTGCAAGACTTCATAGGAATAGCATGGTAATGAGGAATCTGCATGCAGAAAATGTGCTGATGAAAAAAGAGTTGAAGAGGAATTAATATTAGTTATTCTTATCTAGACATGGTTTTAGAACGATAACATTAAGTATCTTGCTGTAATAAAACAACATATCATGGAAAGAATTATTGATGAAGAAATTACTTGGCGGGTTATGCTCTCTGGAGATTTATTAACTTGCTGTGAAGAAGCAAAAAAGGCTGGTTTCTATGTAGAAAAAAGAATTGGAGATGGATTCCTCTTGCATTTACCTTCTTCTCCAACATATGTAGCACTTGTACCTTGGGTTGATAAATACAATAGAAATGATATTAGTAGTTGGGAACTTATTAGATTTAATAATAGGCCATCAGATGAACACTCTAGGATATTATACAGCCATGGAATTGGTAGATAGTTCCAAATCCGTTTTTCAATAATTTGTCTCTATTTTAAAAAATTGGTTTTTATCAGATATAATATTAAAGCCGTGAAATAAATGTTATATATCAAAAGTTCTAAATTATCATATCCCTTCAACAGACCATAAAAAAATAAAGTTATCGTAGATACAGACATTACTACTCTTAAAGTTAATTCCGTATTGTCCATTATCCAGCAACTAATTTATAGAATATAAGAATGATTACTGCAAGTCCTAAAATTATTGCAATCCATGACATCACATCTCCGATTTTTAGTTTCTTGCTCATTGTGTTCAGCTTTTCAGCAATTTCTCAAGTTCTTCAATAGATTTATCCAACTCGCTGTCTAAAAATTTCTTAGCCGGATGCTTTTTCTCAATTCTCATTCTTGGCTGGTATTCTTGTGGCGTTTTAGATACTTCAGCAGGTTTCATTCTCGGCTTGTATTCTTGAGTTGGTTTATTCTTGAATTTTATCAATCCTTTTTTATATGCTAAAAATGATCCTCCAATTAAAGCTATCAAAGCAGCTACAATCATTAATATCCAGAATAATGTGCTTGTTCCTTCATCTTGAGTTCCAGTATCTGTTCTGCTTCCAGGTGGAGTGCCTCCTGTTCCCCCTCCCACATCAATGTCTGCATCACCTTTCGGGCAGTCATCTCCAGAGATATCTTCGCATCTTCCTAGTCTGTCAAGCTGACCATCACATGATCTCTCTGTAACACAATACTCTCCGGTTCTCGATGTTGTTGGAGGAGTAGTCTTCGGACCTTCGCATGTTTCATCCTCTTCTATAACAGACCTTTTGCATTCATTTGCGGGACAGATGCATCCGTCTTTATCCAGGCAAGGCTCATCACAATCTTCTAATACAGTTCTTGTTGAAGGCGGCGTTGTTGCATTTCCGGGGGGCTGTGAAGTTGTCGCATTCGACGCAGTTCCAACTGCATATATTGCTGCAGCAGTAGATTTTACATTACATAAATTCAATGGCTTTGGCCAACATCCTTCAGTAGCTCTTTGTCCTTGTATCCATCCCAGCGCTTTTTTAGCAGGCTCTGATTGTGCAGGAATGAGAGAATAAATCAAGCTTGCTGTCTCAACATTTACTGGCTGCCAGAAACCATTTTGTGATTGTGAGGATTGTATAGCTGAGAGGTATTCCTGCTTATCTGTTAATTTATATAAAATTGCATTTTCTAGCGCAGCTAAATCCTGTTGTTTAAGCCATGCAGGATCAAGATTTTTCCCTTGCTTACTTAAAGCTAGCAAAACATGAGCAGTAGTATCTTGATTACAAATTGATCTGTAAGTTGGACCCCAGCATGGAATCCCGAGCTGGACCGTTACTGATTTTTTATTTTGAATCTCTTCTATAATAAAATAATTTATTATGCCTGAGATAGTTTGTTTTTTTATTAGCGAGAGGGAATCTACTGATGTCAGAGACGAGCAGTCTATAGCCAGGTCATTTGTATTCTGCGTTACCAAATCCCTGACAGATTGCCATGGGGTATATCCTGCAGATACAGAAATCATTTTTTCAGTTTTCATCTCTGTATTATTCACAACGCAAATTCCAGATCCAGAAGAAACTACCTGCACAAGCCAGTCATCTGCGTCAGTGTCAGCAGCAAATATAGTCCTTGAATTTATGAGCCAGTTTGTTGCAGCATCTAAAATAGGCGAAGTATCTCTTATTTCTTTTAAAGCCCATATTGCTAATGCAGCATCTTTATTGTCACAGTTGTTTGCTTGAATGCAAGAATCAAGATAATTTTTTAGTCTAATTACTTCTGATGATACTGATGATGTTGATCCTAGCTGCTTGTTAATCGCTAATATTGTTAGTGCAGTTTCCTCAATGTTTCTATCTCTTTTATTATACTCCTGTACTAGCCAGTCAGTTTCCTGCGTTGCATATATCAGAGGCAAGAAAGCAATCACTAACGAAAATATAACAAAAATCGTTGTTCTTTTAGCCAGCACCATCTTTTTTACTGATTTATGGAAAGTGATTTATATATGTTTCTACGCTTTTTTTATATGAAAATCAGCAACTTAGAGTTCTTGGCAAAAGGCAAGAGAAGCAACGTTTATCTTGGAAAACTAAACAGAAAAAAAGTAGCTGTTAAAGTGAGCAAGCGGGCAGGAATTGAAGCAAGATGGTTAAAAATTCTAAATAAAAAAGGAATCGGCCCTAAACTCATCAAAGCAGAAAGAGAGCGAATAATTTACAACTTTATTGAAGGCAAAAGGATAGGGGATTGCTTGAAGAATAAAAATGCAAAAGAAATAATAAAAGAAGTTCTCAGGCAGTGCAGGATTTTAGACAAATTAAAAATAAATAAGAAAGAATTAACAAACCCCTACAAGCACATTTTAGTTAACAAGAATAAAGTTGTGATGATAGATTTTGAAAGATGCCATGAAGTAAAAAAAGGAAAAAATGTTACTCAGTTTTGCGAGTATCTGATGAGAAATAAAATTATTGCAAGAAAGAAATTGACTCCCTTGCTGAAGAGATATAAGGAGAATCAAACAGAATTTAATTTTGAGAGAGTTTTGAAATCTTTTTGACTTTCTTTTTTGGCTTGTTTCTCTGATGCGCAAAATATTTTCTCTTTGCAAAGCTCACAGGATTTTTACATCTGCTGCAGACTTCATCTGGACATTTAACTCCAATCTCCTTGTAATAAGATAAGTTAGAGCAATTTGGCGGCAAAATCTTTTCTGACTGGCGGCCATGCCAACTTAATTGGGAAAGCAGATATGATTCTGGAAGTGGCTGGTAGTTTTTCTGATTCCATTTTTTAATTATGTTTTCAATTTCTTGCGCTGAATATCCCATGCATTTCAGAAAATTAACTAGGATGAACAAAGCTCTTTTTCTCCCGTCATCTTTCACACCGTTTAATAGCTTTTTAATGCACTCAGGAAAGAACTCATCAGGAATTGAAGTGCTCAACTCGTCATAATGGTGTTTTTGCTTTTGCTCTTCCTGTTGTCCTGTAATTTGCAATCCTTTATTTACTGCATCAAGTGCCTGCATCACTAACTGGGTAGCTTCTTTTTCTTTCACACTTGGAAGAAATTGCATTGTTGGTTTTACATTTTCTATTCTTGCTTTTTTCAAATCAAAACTTTTTAATTCATCTAGATTGATTGGAATTGAAACTAACCCGCGCTTTTCATTTATTGAATAAGGCGCTCGGTACATGTGCCTGCTTGAGATCAGAATTGTATCTATCTCTATGATTGAAAACGGGTTGAATTGGTTTTTCTCCATCAACTCTTCCTTGCTCTTTCCAGTTGATTTTGAGATTTCTTGCAGCGAACTTATCTTTAGTATCTTTTCAGAGAGTTTAGATTTTATCATGGTTTTCAGATACGCAGCAATAGCCCTTGGGGTCTCTGGAAATAATTTTATTATCGGGACATTATTTATTTGCTCTGGAAGTGATTGAGAAGAAATGCCTATGTGGAAACCACTGTTTCCTGAGAATTTTAACCCTATGTTTTTTACATTATGAAATCTTAATGCGTCAATCAGCAGATCTGCAGTTTCCCTTGCATACTCTATGAATTTAGTATCTACATCCAGGATAATGTCATACCCTATTCTTAACTTATCAAGCTCATTTTTTGCCATCCCGGTTTTTAGCAACAATGGGTTTCTCCAGTGCTCTTCCGAGACATGGAAAGAAGTAGCTCCATGTTTCGCCAATTCAAAAACATCTTGCTCAAAATTAAGTGCGTCAGGTCTTTTCCCAAAGCTTCCAGATGAGTATTTAACAGCAACTTCCCTGTTTTTTGATGCATCCAAGATTGCTTTCTGGACATCTTTTCTCGAATAATAGTCTAAAAAATCTGGCATGCAATTAAAACCGAGATAAAGTTTATAAGTGCTATGGATTATTCAATTTCATGCTGCAGGGAATAAACTGCTTGCGCTAATTTTTCTGCTTCTGACTTTAGCTGTGCGATCAGCAATGATATTTGCTTTTCCTGTTCACCAACGGATATTTTTGCCTCTTCTATTTTCTTTTTTACAATTACATTTGCGCCAACTGCCATTAGAACATTTCCATTTTCTTTTAGCTCTGTTTTTACAAGAACTCCGGAACTTAACGGGCTTAGAAATTCATCTCCATTTTTTAGTTTCGAAACTTCTTCAAGAGACATTGACAGGTTGTTTAAGTTTTGTTTTTGCTGCTGCAAATTTGCAAGCTGGGCTTGATACTGCTCCAGCTGGTTGTATAGAATCTGAAACTCCAGTGCTTTTTTCTGTTGTTCTTCTTGTCTTGAAACCATGTTAAAATTTTAAGAAATTTGGCTTATAAAGGTTTTTAAATAAACCCTAGTGTCTCGTCTATCCTCTGTGTTTCAGGCCCGGTTGTTTCTGCTCCAACGATGTAACCATGGCAGTTAACTATCAATCCAGATCTAACATAAGGGCTTCCAAAATTAACAGTGCCAATGTTTGCTGGAAGGTTTAAAAAAGAAGATATCTTCATCGCATTTGTAGCATCTCTATGCAATAAACATCCTTTATGGTTTAATGCTGTGCACATTCCAACAGTTGGATTCTCAGCAATTTCTAGCAAGCTAACCTTAAAGCCCAGCTCTTCTAATCTTTTTTTTACTTCAGACTCTATTTTGGGATTAACTAAACAGGTCTTGTCTTTTATTACGATATTATTTCCCAATGCAGTAAATCTAGTATGCAGCCGGATTATCTTCGCTTCCTTTATCTTTTCCAATTCTTTAAGCTCATGCTCGGAAAGCAAGTCAGGAACAAACAAGTAATCCTCATTCCCAGCGCAGAACACTCCAATCAAGTTTGTGTTATAGACCGTTACTTGATACACAGGAACATCCAATACTTCCTCTATTTCATCCACAAGTCTCTTGCTTAGGTTTTTAGGCAGCAAACAATAAGAATCAGTGGCAAAACCATACAAGCCAATATTCGGATTGTTATGAAATCTTGTTTTTAAGACATGCATATTATTTTTCTTTTACAGCTTTTCCCCCATGTTTTTTAGAGGGTTTCTCTGTTTTTATTTCTTTTCCTTTTCTCTGCTTTCTCGGTTTTGGCTTAAATTCACGTTTCTTCCCGCCGGTTTTTATTTCGACTCCAAGTCTTTCCAGCTCTTTTTTAATCTCGTCTGTATTTGTATTTTTTTTAATTTTTATAGCTTTATTCAGGAATTCCAAATGCTTGATGTTGCATTTTTTTCTGCGAACATTCCCGTCGATAAGTACGTAATTAGGGTCTATCTTGTCTACTACAACGCAAATATTCCCGCTATCTCTTCCAGCTAGTTTCATTGCAACTTGCCCAATTTCTACCATTTTATGTTCCTCGAAATTTTGATTAATTTCTTCCTTGAGCAGGATGAGCAGAGATTTGCAAACTTTCTTGAAGGCATCTTTTCTGTCTTGGAAAACTTCTTTAATTTTGTAGCTCTAACCCTGACAACGCCTTTAAGGACTGCTCCGCATTCAGGGCATTTAGCTTTTTCAGGTTTTCTTTTTCTGTAATGTAGGTTTACCTTAGAAGCAGTTCTAACAAAAACTCTTCTCATTCTTCTTGATCTGTGTTTTGGCGATGGCATTTTAATGCACCCTCAATAATTTTCTTAATCCTATGTTGAAAACAATCGACAATATCAAGTAATTGCCAAACCAACCCATCCCAAGGAATAAATCTCCATGTGGAGTGTAAGCACTTCTAAGCCATGGAAGCAAGATAACGAACGGAATGAACGTAATCAGCATCGGCTTAATTTGGTGTTTGAATGTTTCAATTGTTTTCTGAAATGATCTTTTTTGGAGCTCCATAACTTTTTGAGTATCATGTTTGAACTCCTTCATCTCATTTTGGATCTCTTTTATCTCCAATTTTATGCTTTTTAAAGCTTCTTGGTCAGTAAAATATTTGTAAATCAGTGTAGTAAATAGCATCAATACAAAAGATATTATTGCAAGCGATGTTAATGGATTCCATTCCACCAAACCTCCAAGTGTTGAATTAAAAAAATTATCTAGCACCATTTTTACTCCATCATCTTCCTCAAAGCAGGATACATATCCATCATGTGATGTTGTGCAATCTCCTCGTATAATCTATAGATAATCATCACCGTAAGCAATATACCTGTTCCAGAGGTTAGCGCTCCTAGGATGTCGGCAAAAGCAGCCAGCAATCCAATTGCAACTCCCCCCATCACTGTTAACGGGAAAATATATCTGTGCAAGATCCTTTCCAATACCCTTTCGTCTCTTCTAAACCCAGGAATCTGCAAACCCGAAGCCATTATGTTTTTTGCTTGACTTCTTGCATCCATCCCAGCTGTTTGCATCCAGAATATTGAGAAAATAACTGCTCCAACAATCATGAATAATGCATAAGTAAATGCCTGTCCGAAGATTTGCCAGTTAAATGAGCCGGAAGAAAATGCGGCAAATATCTCGTTGATTAAATTTGGAGCGGTTACCCATTTCACCAAACCTGAAGCAGGAAGATTTCCCTGGAACTGGCCGAAGATGTGTTGAGAGATCCATTGCAAAATTCCAGAAGAGTCTTCAACCCAGCCCTGCATCAGTCTAGCCCATAATTGAATGTTTGCAACTAATGCTGCAACTAATATAACCGGGATGTTTGATGTATATATGAAATTCAAAGGCCATCTTATTCCATGTCCTCGAATTCTGCCAAAAGATAATGGAATTTCAACTTTCATTGATTGGATATAAACTGCCAATGCAAAAACAATTAGGGTTGCTAATATTGCCGACAAAGCTAATAATGCTCCGGAAGGATTTCCAGATGCCAATGATCTTAAGAAAACCCACACTTGTCCTATTGGTGCTTGTCCTGTTCCGAATGCAAATATTCCTGCCTGTGTTAAAGGAGAGAATGCTCTTACAAATATCTCTGCAGAAACTCCTGCTGCAATAAATAAAGAGATTCCAGAACCAAAGCCCCATTTGCTTATTACTTCATCCATGAATAAAACAATTAATCCGCCAAGAGCCAGTTGAGCAACTAATAAAAGTTGCATGTTCCTGAATGCTACAGGATCAAGAGAAGCTGAAGGAGCTAATCCACCCATGAATACAAATATTGACGCTTCAAAAAGTATGAAAAAAATAGCAAGGCTTTTTTGCAATCCCTGGAAAAAAACTCTTCCTTCATGAGTATGAGTATCTATTTTAGTCATTCCAGATCCTTGAAGCAGCTGCAGTACAATTGATGCAGTAACTATCGGGCCAATGCCAAGAGATAAAATTGAGCCAAAAGGCGCAGCCAGTATTATCGAGAGAAACTGGAAGTTTGCAAGCGCATTTTCACCCAATCCAAAAAGAGGAATAACAGACAAAATAAAAAACAAAACCAGAATTATTAATGTCCACTTCAATTTCTCTTTAAATGGAAGTCTTTTTTCTGCAGGCCTTTTGATTTCAGGAAGGTTTGACAGGATGTTTTTAATTGCTGGCAATTTCCCCTCCGGCAGATTCTATTTTTTCTTTTGCTTTTTCAGAGAATGTTTTTGCAAATATTTTATATTTCCTGGTAGGTTTTCCCGAAGATAATAATTTACTGCAGCCCATTTCATCCAAGTGAATTTCAAAAAGCTCATTTTTCTTTGCAATTATTTTATCCTGCAAGAGCCTTTCAAAGTTGTCTTCTAAGAACGATATATTCACTGCTTTTATTTTTTTTCTTTTGCTGTGGAATCCCTTCTTTCCAAAATAATCTTTGCCGTAGAGTTTGAATATTAATTGTTTTTTGTGATGTGCTCTTTTTCCAGATCCTGCCAGTCCTCTTCCACCCCGATGCCCGGCCCCTCTCCTTTTCTTTTTAGCGCCGCCTCCATGAGTATGGCTTCCTCTGTATTTTACAACTTTTTTCCGTCTTCTTGTTGTCATTTAAATCATCCTCATTATCAGCTCATTTATTCTATCTTTTCTGTATCCTAAAACTCCGCCCTGGCTGAAAGGAACTTTAACGCCTTTTCTCTCAAACCCTTTTCTAGGCGGAGATAGTCTGAAAAATAATTTTAATCCAGGAATGTCCTTCAAATTTTTCTTGAATGAAAAAAATTCTTTTGTGAATGAATTGAAATCAAGATCTGTTTTCTGTTTTAAGTATTGCTGCGTCAAACTTTTTTTGCCTGCAAGTTTCCCGCGCTTCTCAAGCAGTGATTGGAATGTCTCTTCGTTCATCTCTCCCCAAGTGGTGCAATATTTTATCTTCTCAAGCATCCCGATATAGAACGGAGTGTTCTCGATTACTATGCAGTAATTTTTTTTATAGAGTCTAAGTAGTTTAAAAGTATCTACTATCTCTCTGTTCAGTCCGATAGATCCCTTTATCCTAATTACTGCTATTCTCTTCTTTTCCATCTAAAGGACCCTCCACATATCCGAGTTTGCTAATCTGATTTTCATTGATTTTAACTGAAGAAAGTTTTTTCAACGCTTCAAAACATGCTTGTAGTAAGTTAATCTTTACTTTAGTCTGGCCAAAAGTTTTTGAGTACACATCTTTGATACCGGCAAGCGCAAGCATCTTTTTGCACTCATTTTCGACGCAAAGACCCGTTCCGTTTGGAGCAGGCATTAGTCTAATTCTGACAGAGCCACACTTCCCCTCGACGGCAAAAGGTATGGAATTAGGCGCAGGAAGCCCTTCCCATGATCCGCATCCTCTGACGATTTTGATAACATTCAGTTTTGCCTGTCTCAGTGCTTTTTCTCTCGCAGGCATAGTTTCTTTCGCTTTTCCCTTCCCAATACCGACATAACCATCTCTATTACCAATGACAATCAAAGTTGAAAACTTTGGCTTGTTTCCTTCTTTTGTTTTCTTTTGCGTCTGCCTCCATATGCTTCTCTTGCCCCCTCCGAATTTTCCTTTTGATTGGCCTATATTTATGAATTCAGATTCAAGGTTAGGAAGCAGGGCGTCGACGATTTCAGGCTCGAGTATTTTTTTGCCAGTATCTATCACTCCGGACATGAGGTTTATCTCTCCTGCTTTTACTTTCTTTCCCAGTTCGGTTCTAGGTTTCCACGCTTCTCTGTCAAATCCTTTTTTAGCAATTCCTCTCGGCAGGCTTTCTTTCTCCAAAGTTTTTTCCACTTCTACGTTTGCCATTTTTCTTTCAGTATCTTCTCCTTAGTATCTTTAATTCCTTCTTTTCCTTCCAAAAATTTTTCTTTTGGCAGGATGTCTTCAGAATGCGGAACATTTAATCCATTTTCTGTCGCGCCTTTTAGTGCAGCGTATAAAACAGAGCCTTTGACAGATCTATTTAATCCAAGGTCTAAAACTGCTTCTTTTATATTTTTAGATTTTGCTTTCAAGCCGAGGATTAACCCAGTAAGGTAAGCAGATGAAGAATTTCCATAGTTCCGTTTCCAGCCGAATTTTTTTAATTGGTTAGAGTGAGAAGAAACTAGAATCTTATCTCCTTTAGCTACATAATCAATTAATTGCAGCTGGATATTTCTCAAAGATTTCCTGACGACTAATCTTGGTTTTCTGGATTTTAGCAATCGTAGGCGTTGTTTATAATCAGTTTTGCCTTCCATTTTCCTTCTGTATGGTCTTTTCTCTTTCATCTTTCTTATTTCTTAAAAATGCTTTTCTCCTGCAAATAAATCTTTATATGTCTCTTGTTCCTGAAAAACCCGCCCTTCGCCTTCGCCATCAGATCGACAAAAACTCTGTTGTCTATCAGTTTTTTTTCTTTTAACAATCTTAGGAATGCTCTTTGTGTTCTTATCTTAGCAATCCAGATTCTTTTTCTGGATAATCTTGCAGTTCGCTTTCCTTTTCTGGTACCCTGGCCGCTTCTAAGACCTTTTCTTTTTTTAATTCTTAGTTTTCTTGACCTTGATTTTGATTGGTATGGAGTTTTTTTTGCCATAACTGTTCCAGCGCTTACTAATGATCGCATGTCTGATTTTGTTATTGCTTCTTTTATCTCACTCAGTTTCTCTGGATCAAGCCACACTTTACTAGTCCCCACACCTAAAACCCGTGCTGCAATCCTGCGCTGGTTTTTTAATCTCATTTTTGACCTTCTTTAGATTTTTCCTGTTCTTTTTCAGGCGCTGATTTTTTCTCTGCTTCCTTCGTAGCTTTCTCTTTTGATTTCTTTTTCTCCGTCAGCTTGTTTTTTTTCTCGTGTCTTTTCTTTTCAAGTGATTGAGCAGCATTACTAATGAATTCATCAATATTCTTTACATTTAGCACATTTAATTTCAGTTCTTTAGCCCTTTTCAATACTTCTATTCTTTTTTTCAATCCCAGGTTCGAAGATAATAAAATGTCGTTCTTGGCATTTATCAGGTCTTTAAGGTTTTTAATGAGTGAAAATTTCAACACTCTATCTTTTCTTGCATTTCTGAATCCAGGAGAAGGTTTCTTTATATGCCCGGCTTTGTTCAGTCTCAATTTTGAATGAATGCCTCGAGGTTTTCTCCATCTGACATTCAATCTTTTCCTGAGGATGTTTTGCCTTACAAATTTTTGTTTCATCTTACCTTCTACTCCAATTATCCTCTAACCTCTTTGCCTGCTTTTGAAAGAATGTAGCAACCGTCCTGGAAAATGCGCTTGTCAAATCCGGATCTGCGTGTTGCTAATTCGATGTTGGCTGCAGACTGCCCGACTTTCTCCTTGTCATATCCTGAGACAGTGATCATATCCCCGTCTATTTTCACTTCAACTTCCTGCGGGATTTTTGCTTTTCTGGGAATCTTCTCTCCCATGAAGTTATTTATCATTACTCTTCCTTTTTCAAAAGTTACAGTCATCGGGAAATGTCCAGAGCATATTTTTAATTTATATTCAAATCCGTTCTTTATCCCCGCAAGTAAATTTTTCACATGTGCAGAGTATGTTCCAATCATGGTCTTATCTTTTTTAGTTGCTTCTTTCATTGATAAAATTACTTTGCTCCCCTCCTTGGAGATTTTAAATTTGGGATAGAGGAAGTATCTTGAATTTTCTCCCTTAGGACCTTTGGCAGTTATCTTTTTTCCATCTACATTAACTTCCACACCTTCAGGAATTTCTATTTCCATTTTTAGTTCTTTAACTCTCATCAGTAAATGTAAGCTAGCAGCTTTCCTCCGATGCCTTTAGTTTTTGCTTCTTCATTTGTCATAATCCCGTTAGATGTTGAGACTATAAGGAAACCAAATCCTTTAGCGGGGAGATATCTCTTTTCAAACTTTTCAAATTCATTTTTTTTCACATTGAATCTCGGTTTTATGACCCCGCAATTGTTTATTCTTCCGAGGAGGTTTAAACTCATGATGTCCCCTCTAGTGGTTTTTGCGACGTTGTAGCTTCCGATGTAATTATGACTGTTCATGATATCTAATATTTCTTTTATTGTCTTGGACAGAGGATAAATGGAGACTTCTGTTTTGCCAGTTATTTCATAATTTTGTATTTTGGACATTGCATTGGCCAAAGCGTCATTTATTGCCATGTTAATAATACCTCCTGAATCCAATCTGCACTGCAATCTCTCTAAAGCACTGTCTGCACATATTCAATTTATACTTGCTGACATGCGCCCCGTATCTCCCGCATCTTTTGCACTTTCTCGCGCCTAATCCAAACTTTTTTTTCTTCGGCTTGTTGTGCTTTTTGAATTTAGCCAACTTTGCAGGTTTTGACTTCAATTGCTTGAACGCCTTTGTATAATTTTTAGCTGTCATTTTTCATCAGTAATAGTTGTGTTGAATTTTGTTTTTAGGAAATCTATCGTTTCTTCCTTTGAAATTAAATGTCTTTGAGGGATTTTAGTTTTTTTTACTGTCCTCCTGTTTACTCTAAATCCTCTCCTCTCCAATGTAACCATCACACCCAATCCGAGAATACCGATATCCATGTCATATTTCGTGCCAGGTATTAGGATATGTTCCGGAATTCCGAATGAAATCGTTCCGTCTCCAATTTTTTTCAAATTTAACTTATTTCCAACTGCTTTCAGCATTCTTTCGACTACTTTGTCTTGATTTTTTCTTACAGTTACTTTAGCACCTACTGTCATTCCAGGCCTTATTCCCCAAGTAGGGATTCTCTTCTTCGTAATAGTCGGTACTGGTTTCTGCTCTGCCAGGCTTTGCAGAAGTTTCATCGCCTTTTCCAGTTTATTTCCAGCTTCACCGATGCCTACATTAAACGTAACTTTCTCTATCCTTATCTCTTTCATCGGGTTCATATTTCAGGTAAGCTAATCATTGGTTTTGTTTTTCCTACTAAGAAAATATAATTTTTAGGAATATTCATCTTCTTTTCTCCCATGCTGACGGCAACATGTTTGTTAAACGGAGGCTTATTATAGATCTCTTCAATTTTGGCAAGTTTCCCGACATTCTTTCCCTTCATTATGTAAGCCACGCTTCCTTTTTCAAATATTATTTTATCTTTAACCTGGTTATCTTCTATAATCAGCACATCGTTAGTCTGGTAGTTATCCTTTGCAACTATTAGATTAAAACCATTATGGAAGTTCAGCTGCAGCCTATTTCCGTCGATTTTTGTTTTTCCAACTACCTTGTAAAGCAACATGCTGGCTTCCTGCTTGCCAACCTCATTAAAATGAAGAAGGCCTTTTCCATCAAGGATAATCCTATAATGCTTATCCGCAAATTCTACAAGATCAAACAATCCGGCTTGAGACTTTATATCCTTGGCAGGTTTTTTATTTATCAGGACTTTTCTCTCATTTATGACTTGTTTCGCCTCTCTTGAGTTCTTAACTTGAGAAAGAATCTTGAGAACTAATCCTATAGGCATTGCATTTTCAATTTTATGCGCTCCAGGATTCGGCCTAATAACAAAAACTTGCTCCTTCCTTTTTATCGGCCAAGATTTTGGAGCTGCAATGGATTTAAGGTGACGCTTTGACATTTTTTCTCTGTATTACTTTTTGCCTCCGTTTGTCTTCTAAGTTCATGTTTGTGATTATCAGATTTGAAGGATGTATCGGGTAGAAAACCTTCGCCCCGCCTCTTTTAACCAGCTGAGCCCCGTCGACATACACTCTGGTTTTTTTTAAAAATATTTTTTCAATTTTTCCGGCATGGTTTTTGAAATTTCCTCTTGCTATTTTTACAGTATCTCCTTTCCTTACTGGGATACTTCTCGTTCCGTATTTTTTCATGAGCTCTTTCGATAAATGAGCTGACATGAACTTATGCTTGATATGCAATGGAGCGTTGTAACTATATTTTCTCTGCTTTCTTCTCTGTTTGCTCGCTTTCCATTTAATCGAAAATTTTTTTTTCATTTTATTTTTACACCACTATCGACGCTATCTTCGCAACTCCCGGCCATCGCTCAACTGCTTCTTTTGCAACAGGACCTTTGATGAAAGTTCCTTTTGGATTGCCTTTCTCATCCTTCAGTACAACTGCAGCATTGCTTTCAAATTTTATCCTGATGCCATCTTGCCTTCTGTATTCTTTTTTCTGCCTGACTACAATTGCATACATAGTCTGCTTTCTCATCGAAGGAATTCCAGTTTTGACGACGACAGTCACGAAGTCACCGACGCCAGCAGCAGATCTTCTGCCCTTCCTTGTTTTGTGCCCCTTTACAGAGATTATCTGTAAAGTTTTAGCCCCTGAATTATCACAAGCCTCCAATTCCGTATGTATAGGCAATGACCTAGTGACGTTTGATTTACTTGCTTTCATTTTTTATTATTATGAAGTGTTTTGTTTTGCTTATCGGCCTACATTCCTGGATGATTACATTGTCCCCTTCCTTTACTTGTATGTCTTCGGGAACATGAGCCATTACTCCACTCCCCCTTTTTTCATATCTTTCGTATTTTTTCAAGAAAATTCTCCTCTCCCACGTAATTTTTGCAGTTTTATGCATCCTTCTAGATGTGACTATGCCGGAAAATGTTCTGCCATGTGGAATGATTTTGTCTTTTGAATTCTTTTTCATTTTAGTTGTTTCTTTATCCTGTCCTCCGGTCTCCCGACGAGGACTTTTCCTTTGATTTCAATGTTTTTTTTGTTTATTTTCATCTTGAATGTGCACTGTGATTTGATAACTTTTTTTTCATTGTCCAATACGAACATATTTCTTGTTTCATCTGTGATTTTTCCTTTTTTCTCGATGAGGGATTTGTTCTTTGAATCGGTTATCTCAATTTCGGTTCCGATGAATTCGTATTTCACGAAATTTTTGTTGCTCTTGTCGTTCATCTTATCTGTATCGAGTCAGAATTGAACCCAAGTTTGATCAGTTCTTCCTTAACTTGATGAGCATGATCTCCTTGCAATTCTATTTTGTTGTCTTTCACAGTGCCTCCACAGGCAAATTTTGACTTTAGTTTTTTGCCGAGTTCTTTTATGTTGATTTCCTTTTTATTTATCCCCTCAATAACCGTAGTGATTCTGACTCCCTTTCTTGATCCCTTTTTTATCCTCTTTATTCCTATGATCTGGGTTTCTTTTGTGATGCTCTCCCAGACACCAAGTTCTTTGGGAAGTCCGGTTATGGGGTCTATTTCAGGCATTGCTTTTTGATTTCCCCTCCAGGGTTTTGCGTCTATGCAATAACGTCTTTATACCCGCAATTGTTTTTTTAACCGCCCTAATTCTTCCTGGGTTTTCTGAAGGCGTACCAGTTGATATTTGTGAATTATATTTCATGAGTTCCATCTTGAGTTCTGCAAGTTTCTTTTCGAGTTCAGCCGGGTTTGTTTTTTTCAGTTCTTTCTTTTTCATTTTTTCCTCGGTTTCTTCACTACCTCAGCTTCGTTTTCTTTTTTTGTCTCCTGAGCTTGCTGCTCTGCTGGATTTTTGAATTTGATTCTATCGGGGAGTTTTACATCTCTCGGCATTATGCTCACGGATATTCCTACCGCTCCAACTTTTAGGTTTGCCGTCGATTCTCCCCTTATGACTTGCGTGTCTGAAACATCGCCGCATTTTTTCAAATAACCATTGACAAATCTCCATCTCCTTGCTCTTGCACTGGGTATCTTGCCAGCCATGACTATTTCTGCTCCAAGTGCACCAGCATCAATAATAGACTGCAAAGTTTTGTAACCAATGGATTTGAAACTTTTTGAGCCAAACTTTTCAAGTGAATACGCTATTTTTTCTGCAATGGACTGTGCATCGAAAAATGGGTTTTCAACTTCACCGATCTCAATCTGTGGGTTTTCAAGTCGGTATTTATTTTTCAATACAGTAGTTAGTTTCTTGATATTTTCTCCTTTCCTGCCGACCACCATTCCGGGCCTTGTAGTAAATATTGTAATCTTATCCCCCAATGGTGTTTTTTGTATTGTCGTATGACTATATCCTGTTTTCATGAATTTTTTTGATATGAACTCGCGTATCTTGAACTCCTTCATTTTTTGAGATAAAATATTCCGTTCTATCATTTTTGTTTTTTAGCAGCTGTCCCTTTAATCTCTATTTTTTTGTTTTTTTCAGCTAATTTTATTTCAGCCAGGACAATTTTGATATGAGTGCTTTTTGTTTTTCTTCTTCTCTGCCTGCCAAGGTGCCAGCTTCTCGCTGCTTGATTTGCAATTATTTCTTTTATCATGAACGGTGCTACTAATCCTTTGTTAGCAGCACTTGATTCAGCATTCTTTAACACAGACAAGATGTATGAAGAAGCTTTTTGCGGATATCTTCCAGCAGCAAGTTTTCCCGATCTATGGCCGACGCCATGCATATATCTCTTGTAGGGAATTGGAGTTTTCATATTTATAACGAGCTCAAGTATTTTTTTTCCTTTGTCAGAAGTTTTTCCTCTAAGCACATTGCATATCTCTACAGACTGCCTGGTTGAAATGGGTAATGATATTCCCATCGCAATCGCTTCTATTTTACTTTCAGTATTATCCATTTTATCTCACCGAGACTGCTGCACTAGATTTAGTTGCACCGACTCCAGGTGCTGAGTGCTTTACGCTCTTTCTTGTTAATGCAAATTCTCCTAGGTAATGTCCTATCATGTCTGCTTCAACCCTTACAGGAACAAATTCTTTCCCGTTATATAGCATTATACTCTTTCCTATCATCTCGGGAAGAATAATCGCATTCCTCAGGTGGGTCTTAACGGGTTTAGGAGAAGTTTTTAGCATCTGCAAAAGTTTTTTATGTTCTGGATTCAATCCCCTGATTAATGATCTCCTCTGTCTTGAAGGAAGGAGTTCTGCAAATTCTTTAACATTCATATTGTTCAATTCTTCCAATGTTTTTCCTTTGTAAATAAATTCCTGGCTCATTTTTTCCTACCTGTCCTTCTTGGTCTTATCATTCCCACTTTTCTTCCCGGAGGAGCATTCTTAGGGGCTATACTTGAGCTTCTTCCGCCAAATGTAGGACCCCCTCTCCCAGAGCCAAATGGATGATCTGTAGCATTCATCGCACCAGCAGCTGTTTTCGGATATAGCTTATTGCGGACTTTCATCTTATAATATGAGTTTCCTGCTTTGAACATTGGTTTTTCTGTTCTGCCAGAGCCAGCAATTATTCCGATAGTTGCCCTGCACTCTGGGCTGAATTCTTTCTTTTTTTGCGATGGCAATTTGACAACGATTTTTCCTTTTATTTTAGAAATTATTTTGGCAAATACTCCAGAAGTTCTCACAAATTTTCCACAATCCCCTGGTTGATTCTCTATATTGTATATCGAAACTCCTTCAGGTATATTTTTCAGCGGCAATGTATTTCCTGATATTACTGCTGCAAGCGAACCAGAAGAAATCTCTTGTTTTATCTTCAATCCATCAGGTGCAAGGATGTATCCTGTTTTATTATCTTCGTATAATACTTTAGCAAGTGGAGCGTAATGACCTGGGCATTTGATTATATCTTTCACAATCCCGTTAACAACGCCTTTTACTTCTTGATCGTCTAATGAGCGATGCATTGGCTTGGCAACAAACCTATGGCCCGGCGATCTGTATGTTAAGCTTCCATGTCCCCTTGCCTGTTGTATTATTCTTTTTCCCATTTTATCTTATCACTTTCTCCATCTTCTAAATATTACTAATTCACGTCGATTATCTTCATTTTCAGGAGTGGGCATTTTAAATCCGTATTCTGCATCTCCTCTGCCCACATTCAATCCATTTCTATTTAATGCTTGTACATAAGCTTGAAGATATCTTGTATCTCGTATATCACGTACCCTCATATCACCTAAACTAAACCTAATTGGGAGATATTCTCCAGTATTTAATCTTCGCAAAACTTCTGCATAAGAATCTACACTTCTGTCTCCAAATTGCAAAATTTCTCCTTCTTCACTTGTCAGTCTATGTTCCACTTGTTGTGACCATGCATGTTCTTCGAGTGTTTTTGTTTGTTTTTCTTTTTTCATCTTACATTAATCCTAATTGTGTTGCAACATCAATCGCCGGGTTCTCCTTAGATAGTTTAACATAAGCTCTTTTTTCTCCTCGTGGAGTGTGGAATGTTGAAACTTTCAGCACTTTAACTTTAAACAATTCTTGAACAGCGTTTTTTATTTCAGGTTTTTTTGCTTTCACATGAACTCTGAATAACAGTTTATTTTCAGCTTCCATCAGCTTGACAGCTTTTTCAGTAGTTAAAGGATTCCTGATTATTGTATAATTGTCTTTGTCTTTCATTTTTTATCTCTAGCTTTGCCTTTTGTCCCTTTATCTTCTTTTTTAATTTGTTCATTTGTGAATAATTTCTCATCTGCCATTTTTTGTATTGCATTTTCAGACCAAATTGTTAATCTTCCCGGAGTTGAGCCAGGAGCTAGAATTTCAGCGTTGAGGTTTTCAACAATTGAAGTTTCCACTCCTTGTAAGTTTCTGGAAGCTTTTTCCAGCGGGCAAGTATTTGAGAATATTATTAGCGGACCTCTGCTTATTCTGTATTTTCTGTTTCTGCTTTTTCCTTTTCCTGCTCTTATCTTCTTTTTGCCAATCCTTTCAAGTTCATCTTTAAGGCCCAGTTTCAGTAAAAGTTCTTTGACTTGCTTTGTTCTGTTTAATGATTCGAATTTTGATTCAAGTATAATCGGGAACGCAATTCCTGCTGTCTTTGTGATTTTATGACGGGTTAAAACAAGGTCTTTCACTGCCGTCGCTGCTATCGCAGACCTTATTGCTTTTCTCCTTTCTTTTTTGTTTATTTTATCTGAAAAAGACTTCTCAGGTTTTGGAGGATGAGCCTTTCTGCCTCCTCTTATACCTGGAGCAAATGCACCTTCCCAACCAAATTGACTGCCGCGCTTCCACATGATTTTTCTCTGTACTCTCGAAATGCCTTTGCCATAGCTTCCTCTATAATCTCTTCTTCTTTTTGATAATTTAGAAGCAGACCTTTTTCCTGCCATCGAGAAAGCACCATATCTTTTCCTTGACCTTTGCTGCAAAGTAATTACTGCTCTTTTAATCAAGTCTTGATTTATTTCCTCGTCAAACTGCTCGGGTAAAGAAATGGATTTAAGCTCCGTGCCCTGAATGCTGTATAGTTTCGTTGTCGTCATTTTAATTATGCATCTCTATTGTTATTGGCTTCGATTTTGATCTCATCGGCTCTCTTAATCTTATCAGCCTCTTTTTAGGTCCAGGAACTGAGCCTTTAAGTAGGATATAATCTGAATTAACTAATCCAAATTTATTGAATCCTGCTTTTGGATTTATCTCTGCAGGCTTTGAAGAAATTTTTAGTAATAATTTATTATAGGCCGTTCTAGTATGGAATCCCATCTGTCCAGCATGCGCAACTCTGTACATGATATGCTGTTGGTGGTTCCAAGCTCCTAGCGAACCAGGTCCTCTTTTTGTTTTTTCAGATTTCTTTTTTCTAAGGCTTATTCCAAATCTTTTTACAGGTCCTTGAAATCCTCTTCCCGTTGTTACAGCTTGAGCATCGATAAATTGGCCTTCTTTGAACACGTCTTTTATTTTTATTTCGGTTTCTAAAATGTTTTTTAATGAATTGTGATTAGGATTAGAGATTTCAATTTCGAATATTTCTGGTTTTTTCTTTATCCGTGTCAATTTTGGCATTGTATAAACCTGCAATGTTGCTCTGTCAAATTTTTCCGGGATAGTATCTTTGCCTTCTTTTTTCTGCAACTTTATTCTTCTAGACAATTCCTTTTCTAGTTGCTGTGAAGTTTTAACTTCGGATATAACTTTCAATCCATAATCATCTTGTTGATAAAATCGAAGAGAAAGAGGCTTTAACGGAGGACACTCAATGATGGTTGCAGGAACTAAAATGATTTGTCCTTTCGTCATTGAATTTGTATTATCACGGATGCTAACTTGCGTCATCCCGACTTTATATCCTGCAAATCCAAGCAATTTAGTTCCATCTAATTCAGGCCAGGACCTCGTGCGAGGATAAATTCTTTTTGCTCTTTTTCTAGGCCAAAACTGCATACTTCCATATCTTGAATGATGTCTTTTAGCCATTTGTAATACCGCATCCTTTTCAGGATATGCGATTTGTTTTGTAACTTCCCGTTACCTCACTGCTAAGAATAAAGCGATAATTTTTTGCCCATTAAGAGCAACGCCTATTCCTCAGGGTAAAAAAAATACCGAATATGCATTTATAAGACTTTTGGTGACTTCAATCAGCGTCGGTAAAGAAGCAGTCTTATCTTATTCAAATAATTTCAGGATAACATCCTAGAATTCCGCTTCAACATAAGGCAATAATTCAATCCTGTCATGATTGCAACCGCAAAGCTTATAAATAATTACATAATATTACGTAATATGGAAATGATAGCAAAAGTAAGCAAAGGGAGTATTATGGATCAGATATATCTCCCTAAAAATAGGATCGGTTTAAATATTGGGGACCACGTAATAATAAGGTCCATACAAATTAAAAAAAAGGTTAAAAGACCTTATTTTTATAATATTGAGTTTATAGAGCCGATAAAACTGGAGATTATTAGAGAGATATTTTCTGCAATTGATGATATAATAGATAAATGCAATATTGTTATTACCGGATCTTTTTTAGATAAAGGTTTTAATTTTAGAGATATTGATATAATTTTAATTACAGAGGAAAAAATAGATGGGAATATGCTTGAAAAACTCATTGAAAATAAAATAAAGATAGAAAATCATATAATCATATTTGACAAAAAAAATTTAACTGAAGCCTTAAGTATAGATCCGATATGGAGGATAATGATAAGTAAATCTGTTTCTAATCAAAGAATTCCACCTCTGCCAAGAGCAAAACTAAACTATAGGTATTTAGATGCACAAATGATAAAAAGTAATTTGTTAATAAATAATTTTGATTCTTTAACAGGAAAAGAAAAGTATAAGCTCACTAGGAATCTAATGGCCATATATTTATTTACTAGAAATATTAGCTTATCGAAAAAAAGAATAGATGGTGAAATAGAAAGAAAATTTGATATAGAAATCGATAATCTTAAATGTAATCTTGTTGATGATAATTTTCTTAAAAAATATAAAACTTTTTATTATAAATTCGAAAAAGAGTTAATCAAAAATGCCGCAGAACAGGAAAAAACTAATTGAATTATTTATAGGTAATTTATCAAATGTCATAGTTCATCAGATATCTCTAGCAGCTACTGATAAAGATGAGATCGCTTCTAAATATAAAAAAGAATTAGAGACATCGTTGAGCATATCTAAAAAATATAGAGAGAAAATTAATCCTAAAAACTACACCTTGCCAGAAAAAGACATAGGATACATCAAAACTCAAGTCAGCAATAAAACAATATCTGAATTGAGGAAGCGTATCTCACAAGGCTATAAGAATATAGACCTAAGTCTAATTAATGAGCTAGTAGATAAAGCACTAAAAGATACAAATATTGTCTGATTTAGATAACGCTAAATCCGGCTTCAACATAAGGCATATAAAATTCATCCTGTCCAGGTTTCTCAATATATCTGACTCTTACTTTATATTCTCCCGAGAAATCAGCCTCTGTCTTATAATCTAATTCAAGTATATCATCCTTAATATCTCCAGGGCAATACTTTTGGCTCTTGCATGTTCTGAAGTTTTGTGTAGCACAATCATCCTCTGTTGGAAGATAAGTCTTGTAATCTTTATGCAAATCAACCTTAGTTAGTATTTCAAATTTAGGATCAATACAAAAACCATTAACTTTTACTCTGATTTTTATTTCTTCCCCCGAATCAACTATTTTGTTAATTACACTTACTTCGGGAATTTTTTGCTTTGGAACATATCCAGTTAGCTCTTGAAAATTCAAAGAGAATAAAGATATCAATACCAAAAAGGCTACAGCAATCAGTATATTACTAAATTTCATTCTTCTTTAGGCAGGACATTGAAATATATATTTATAGAATCTTTCGTATCCCTATTTTTCCAATAAAATATTTTTGCGAAGTGCTCTCCATCCCATCCAGGCTCTGTTCTATAGCCGACAGTGAAAGTTCCATCCTTATCAAGAATCAAATTATCCCTCTTGCAGACTTTGTAGCCACCTTTCTGCGTCACAACTCCTTTTCTTCCCCCGCTGCTTGTAATGCTCCCATCACTTAGTCTTCCGGAGAAATAAAACCCTACTTCTGGATCAACACAACCATTGTTTGGCTTAACTTTGATGTTTATTTTCTCTCCTGCTTTAACTGTGCCTGGAAAAGCTGTAACATCTGGAGCAGATCCGCCAACAACGTTTCCGGTTATCCCGCTAAAATTAAATCCAATCAATGCTATCAGAACAATTGCAGCAATTCCAATAAAAACTTTATTTTTTTCCATCTCTCAATTTATTGTAAATGCACCACTAATATAATCTTCTTTATCATAATCAAACACTTTTGCAATAAATACCCCTGACTCATCGTCTCCAGGTTTCCAATCGGGGCTCGTTTTATATCTAACTGTAAATAGCTGGCAAACTTTTTTAGGGCTTCCAATCTCTGTTTTAGCGGTAGCTCTTCTCAAGCCAGAATCATCATAGAATCCGACGACGCTATTAGCGCATCCTTTTCCAGGATTTACATTTACCGTTACATATTGCCCGGCATTTAAAAACTTCGGAGTAACTTCGATAGTAGTTTTTGTTCCCCTTATTGCCCCTGTTGTTGCATTTTCAAAATTAAACCCAATTAAAGCAACAACGAATAAAGCAAGTACAGAAAACACAAATATCACACCGCTATCTTTTTTGCCAGAAACTTTTATTACGCTCTTTTTCATCAACTACAGTAATAATCCACCAATATATAAATCTTATTGAAAGCTCTCTTGGTAGCCGCTCTGTCCTAAATCTTTTTTAACTATGGGTTCCTCTCATTAACCATTAGGGGT